>NZ_JBHWOO010000184.1:0-8065 GCF_043424415.1 Luteococcus sp.
CGTCGACCTCGATACCGGCCTCCTCGCGCAGCTCGCGTCGCACACAGGCCACCACGTCCTCGTCGCGTTCCACCTTGCCGCCCAGACCGTTGTACTTGCCCAACTGCTCATCGCCGGGGCGGGCGGTGCGATGCACCATCAGCACCCGCTCCCCGTCGGGATGCAGGACGAAGGCGAGGGTCGTCAGGATCGGGGTCAGCGGCATGCGACGAGCCTACCGGGAGGCGCGTTGACAGGTGCGGAGGAAATGGTCAAGCCGAATTCCCCGGTGCGGGAATTGGGATTGAATGCAGTGCACCCGACGATCTGAGGATGCCCGATGGAGCGGACCGCCAAAAGTCCCACGAATGAGTGTCACCCGTTCACGTGACATCCTGGGATCGAGCTGAGAAAAGCTTCCTGACTAGGCGCTGAAGAGGTTGACGTGCGAACCACATGGCCAAAGCGGGGACGAAATTCACCACTCCGCAGCCGGAATTGTATTCCTGAAAGAGAACTGACAGAAATTCTGGCTAGCCTCAGGATCGTCCACCACGGGCACTCACCCACTCCCTCGATCCAGGAGCATCCATGGAGCGTTCCATCCTCGTCGTCCCGGCCCTCGGCGCCGCCCTGCTGGCCCCGGCGCTGCCCGCCGTCGCCGCCCCCGCCCCGGCACCCGCCAGCCAGACCAGCACCTCGCTGCAGGAGGCCGAGCAGTCGCTGGCGCTGGTCGACGCCCGCATCGCCGAGCTGTGTGGCCTACAGCAGACCACCAACCGCATCCCGGAGGTGCAAAAGCCCGAGGTGGACTACCGCACCGAGATCCGTGACCTGCTCAAGACCGCCTTCGAGCTGCGCGGCACCATCGAGGCCATCGTCGCCGGCCGTGTGCCCGCCTTCGACATGGCCACCGTCAAGCCCCGCGTCGAGCTCTTCCAGCTCACCTCCAGGACGATCCACCGCGCCACGACCGAGCTCACCACCAAGGTGGACACCGCCCACATCGAGCTCGACTTCCGCATCACCCGCGCCGTGCTGCGCCTGATCAACCCCACCGCCACCGTGGGGATGATCAACGAGAGCAAGCAGGACGTCCAGGCCACCTTCGATCGCGTTTCCACCTACCCCGACCTGCAGCCCACCGACCGCGCCACCATCTACGTCAAGAACGCCCTCAACATCAAGATCTGGGAGATCCGCATCAGCCGCGACCGCAACCTGCTGGTCAAGAACCCCGCGGGCTACCGCCAGGTGAACCGCCAGCTCACCCACGCCGTGGGTGTCTGGTTCGACGCCGGCGCCACCGTCGCCGAGGTGCAGGCCGAAATCGCCGCGCTGGAGGGCGTCCACGGCAAGGCCCTGATGGCCTGAGCCCTGCCGCACCGAGCGCCAAGAATTCCTTGAGAATTCGGGGCATCATCTGACGACCGACCTGCCGCGGGTGGACCGTAGGGCTGTCGGAATCCTCGATGACGAAGGATTCCGGCAGCCCTCGCTCCCCCGTTCCAGAAAGGTCCTTCCATGCGCACTCGTGCCCTGGCCGTCCTGGCCGCACCCGCCCTGGCCCTGGCCACCGCCGTCCCGGCCCAGGCCAGCTGGGTTCCCGTCACCCCCAAGGACGGTGGCAGCGTCCAGGCCCAGGCCGTCTCCTTCAAGAACCACCCCGGCTCCTCGCCGATGAAGCAGGTGCGCTCCAGCCTCCTGAGCTGTCGGGGCACCGTCATCAGCAGGACCGTCGTCAAGGACGGTGGCAAGCCGGCGGGCGAGCTGACCGTCTACGCCCAGCCGGCCCGCAACACCACCGCCGTCGCCTGCTTCAAGCACGTCGGCACCACCAAGGGAAAGCGACTGCCCACGAGCGTCGCGCTGGTCTCGGCCAAGAGCCCCACGGCCAAGCCTGCGGTCGAGGTGGTGGCCAGCGGCAACTTCGTCAGCTACGCCGGCCCGGTGGGCATCAGCAATGTGAAGGGCGCCTGCGTGCAGGCAGCCGGCGTCATCAAGGTGGGCAAGAAGGCAGTGCTGGCACAGTCGCCGGTGCTGTGCGACCGATGAGCGCCTGAGCACGAGCAACGACGAGGGGGAGGCCGTGACGGCCTCCCCCTCAGTCCTTACAGACGGCGATCAGCCCTTGCTGGCGATCTGGGCCCCCTCGACCAGGGCGTCGAGCTTGGCCCACGCGATGTCGGGGTGGATCCGCCCGCCCAGGCCACAATCGGTGGAGGCGATCACGTTCTGATCCCCCACCAGGTCTGCGAAGCGACCGATCCGCTGCGCCACCAGCCGCGGGTGCTCGACGATGTTGGTGTGATGGGTGACCACACCGGGCAGCAGCACCTTGCCCTCGGGCAGCGCGACATCCTTCCACACCTCCCACTCGTGCTCGTGCCGGGAACCCGCCGCCTCGAAGGTGTAGTACTTCGCGTTGATGGTGAGCATCAGCTCGGCGAGCTCCGCCATCGGGAAGTCGGTGGTGTGCGGGCCATTCCACGATCCCCAGCACAGGTGGAAGCGCACCTGCTCGGCCGGGATCCCCTCCAACGCCGTGTTCAGGGCCGCGACGCGCTTGGCGGTGAAGGCCAGGTAGTCCTCGACGCTCGGCTCGGGATCGATCTGGTCGAAGTTCTCGGCAATCGACGGGTCGTCCACCTGCACGACCAGCCCGGCATCGGTGATCGCCTTGTACTCCTGGTGCAGCACCCGCGCCCAGGCGTCCATGAACTCCTCGTCGTCGGCGTGGTGCGAGGAGCCGATCCGGCTGGCGGCGCCGGGGGCGATCGCGCACAGGAAGCCGTCGGTGGCCCCGGCGGCCTCCATCGCGTGGCGCAGGTTGCTGACGTCGGCGGCCACGGCCTGCTGGCCGATGTAGTCGATCTCGGCGACGGCCTGCGGACGTTGGCGGGTGGTGGGGTGCACGGCCGAGGCGTCGTCGTAGACGGCCCGGAAGATCTGGCGGTCGCGACGGTCGTTCATGCCGGTGAGCACGATGCCATCGGCGCCGGACTTGGCCACGCGCGTGTCCCAGACGTTGTCGGGCCGCAGTTCCAGGCCACTCGTGCGGTCGAAGGAGTAGGTCCACCAGCTGCCGAAGTCCTGGCTCTGCGTGGTGGCGTGGCCGTACTCACCGTCATTGACGACGTCGATGCCGATGCTGCGCTGCTTCGCCACGACCTCGTCGACGGCGTCGGTGAGTTGCTCGGCAAATCCCGTGGGGTCGTCCATGCGCATCGCATTGGCCTTCAGCAGCGCCTCGGTACGGGGCAGGGAGCCGACGTGGGTGGTGCGGATGGACATGGCTGGCCTTTCTTTCGATGAATTGCCAGCCTATCGATCATCCAAGGGGTGGACGGAAGCGTCCCACCTGCCGGGGCTCGGCCAACCCCGTCCACAAACCACACTGAGAGGAGGCCTCAGTGCCGCATCTGCACCATCGGCCACCCAGAATGTGGTTTGTGGACGGCCTGGCTTGGTCACCGCCGGCCACCCACCCCGGCTCAGGCGAGCCCGACGCGATGCGCCCAGACCACCAGCTGCACCCGGTCGCGCAGCCCCAGCCGGGTGCAGATGCGTCCCAGGTGGCTCTTCACCGTGCTCACCTCGATGTGCAGGCGCGCGGCCAGCTCGGCATTGTTCAGGCCCTCGGCCAGGGCGGCCACGAGTTCCCGCTCACGCAGGGTCAGCTGCGCGACGGCACCCGTGTCCACGGGTGGCCGGCGTCGGGCGAACTCGGCGATGACCCGTCGGGTCATGCGCGGCGAGACCAGCGCCTCCCCCTGGGCCGCGACCCGCACGGCCTCGACCAGTTCCGACGGCTCGCAGTCCTTGAGCATGAAGCCCGCAGCTCCCGCCTCGAGGGCGCCGAAGAGGTACTCGTCCAGGTCGAAGGTGGTTACGACGACCACGGCTGGGCCGTCGGGAGCGCCGGTGAGTTCGCGGGTGGCGGCCAGCCCGTCGCCGCCCGGCATCCGCACGTCCATCAGCACCACGTCGGGCCGCAATTCCCGCGAACGGAGCACGGCCTCGGGTCCGGAGCCGGCCTCCCCCACCACCTCGATGCCGTGCTCGTCGGCCAGGAACCAGGACAGGCCTCGGCGGACCATCGGCTGGTCGTCGACCACCAGGACCCGGATCATCCTTCGACCTCACCGTCGGTCTCGACCTCGGACGGGGAGACCGGCTCGTCGAGACCCAGCTCGGCGAGCACCCGCCAGCCGCGCCCGTGCGGTCCGGCTTCCAGCCCCCCGCCGAGCAGTTCGGTTCGTTGCCGCATGCCGAGGATTCCCCTCCCGCTGCCCTCGAAGTCCTCGGGCAGCATCGAGGATGCGCCGTTGACCACCTGCACCCACAGGCTGCGCTCCTGCTGCCAGATGTCGATGGTGACCGGTGCCCGGGTTGTGTGGCGGTGGGCATTGGTGAGCGACTCCTGGACGATCCGGTAGGCGGCCAGCGACACGGCCGGCGGCACCTCGTCCGAGTCGATGCTGAGCAGGATGTCGGGATTCACCCGGCGGGCATGCTCCACGAGGGCGGGGATCTCGTCCAGGGTGGGTTGTGGCACCAGGGGTGCGTCCTCGTCGGGATGGCGCAGCACGTCGACCATCTGGCGCAGGCTGGACTGGGCCGCCTGGGTCTGTTCGACGACGCCGTCGATGAGTTCCCCGACGGCCTCGGGACGCTGGGCACCGGCCTTCCGTGCGGCCTTGGCACCGATCACGGCGGCTGTGGTGTGGTGGGCGGCCAGGTCGTGCAGCTCCCGGGCGAGCCCCTCGCGGTCGGTGCGCAGCGCCTCGGCCAGGCGACGATCGGCCTCGGCCGCGGCAGCCTCGGCGGCCCTGACCGTCTCCTCCGCCTCCCGCAGCTGGTGGCGCACGACGGCCCCGGCGACGATCGGCAGCAGGGTCCACGTGACCTGGCCGGGGACGGACTGGAGGAACATTCGTCCCCAGCTGCCGAGGGTGGCCTCCACCTCGCCGGTCTCTCCGGACTGGTCGAGCATCTGGCGATAGCCCCACACCTGCGCGCCAGCGGTGAGCAGTGCCACGAGCACGCCGAGCGACAGCGCCAGCCGCGCCGGAGCCCTGCGTCCCAGGTGGTAGCCGGCCACCGTCACCAGGGCCCCGCTGACCATCCCCCAGCTGTCGGGGCGGGAACTGAGCCCCACCATCACTGCCTGCAGCAGGAGGTAGCAGACCACCGGCCAGCCTTTTGTGGCGAGGAGGAGCACCAGCAGCCCGGCCGCGACGGGCAGGGCGGGCCATGCCGCGCGGACGACGTCGGGGCCTGCGCTCATCTGCGCCAGACCGGAGACGATCCCCCACAGCCAGGCCAGGACCGCGGCCCAGCCGATGGGCGACAGCAGGGAGCGCAGGGGGCGTCGAGTGGTCATGGGCCAATCCTGTCCCTGCACGGGTTCTGTTGGCATCCGCCCCGGGCACGAAGACGGCTTGCCACTTTCGTTGCAATTGCATTGTCACGCAACCTAGTTAGTCGTACCATCTAGCCATGGACGAGGGATGGCCGACCGAATGGTTGCGCGGAGTGCTGGAGCTCTGCGTGCTGCGCATCCTGTCCGAGGGCCCCACCTACGGCTATGCCATCGCGACCCGCCTGGAGGAGATCGGGCTGGGCACCGTCAAGGGCGGCACCCTCTACCCGCTGCTGGCCCGGCTCGAGGAGGCCGGCCGCGTCGAGACCGAGTGGAAGGTCGGTTCTCGCGGACCCGGCCGCAAGTACTTCCGCCTCACCATGGCCGGCGAGATCCACCTGGCCCGCGAGGCAGACCGGTGGGACCGCTTCAGCCGGCTCACCCACGGCTTCATCTGCGGCACCCAGCCCGACGAGGAGGAGCGATGAGCACCCCGAACTGGCAGTCCGACTTCGAGGAACTCGACTGGAGCAGGCACCTCGCCACCGAGATGCGCTTCCGCGGAGCGACGGACGAGCACGTGAAAGATGCCCTGGCCACCGCCGAGGCCCACTGCCGCGACAGCGGCCAACCCCCGGAAGTCGCCATGGGAGACCCGGTGGAGACCGCCACCGAACTGGTGGGGCGACGCACCGCTCCCCTCACCCATGCCCTGCGGGAGAACCTTCCCCTGGCGCTCTCGGTGGCTGGCTGGCTGATCGTCATCAACCTGCTCGGACGCCCGATGACCGACCGGGTCCATCCCACATGGTTCACGCTGCCACTGCTGCTGGCGCTCTGGCTGCTCACGCCCATCACGGAGGCGCTCCTGATGCGCCTGTTCCCCCGCACCAGCGCGAATGGCCTGGGCTGCGCGGCCTCGCACGCCGTCGTCGCTGTGGTGCTGTCGGCAGCCCACTACCTCGACGGGGTGGACACGCCCCGAGTTGACCTGCCCGTCTGGTCCGGCTGGGCCGTGGCAGGCGCCTGCCTGACCGGCTGGCTCGTCCTGTGGTTGCGGCGCAGACGACGCAAGGACGCCGAAGCCCGACGACTGACCATCCAGAAGGAGCCACGATGACCTTCGTCTACGCGGAGTCCTGGAAGAACCTCTTCGTCGACGAGATGCGACGCCGCGGGGCCAGCGGACGCGAGGTGGGTGAGGCCTGGGCGACGATCGAGGTCCACTGCACCGAGACCGGGCAGAGCGCCACCGAGGCCTTCGGTGACCCGGTGGACTATGCCGCAGCCCTGATGCAGGAGCCGCGCAATCCCCTGCACCTGGCCCCGCCGATGCTGGCCATCATGCTGGCCGTCCTGGCCTGCATGATGTGTGTGGAACTGCCATGGCGCTGGGGCAGCCAGTCGGTGCAGGTGGGCGCGGGCAGTATCGCGGTGCCCTTCGGCATGCTGCTCTTCGTGGCTGCGCTCCTGTCGGCCCAACGCCTGCAGTACCGACGACCCGGGTGGGGTTTTCTGCTGTGGATGGCCGTCTTCATGGTCTGGAACCGGATTCACCAGGCACTGGACGACTGGCTGACCCCGGTCTTCACCGCCCCCGCCTGGAGCCTCTGGCTGCTCTGCCTTGCGACGGCCACAGCGGGTGTCCTGTTCGCCCGGCGTGCCATTCGTGACCGCATCATCGACCCCGTCACCGGCACCACCTGGGCCATGACACCCACCTGGGTCTGGCGCGTCCTGGCGGCCTGCCCCCTACTCGTCCCCGCCTTCGTCCTCGCAATGCGCGCCCTCTCGGAGAGGAACTGACCATGACAGCCAGTCACTTGTTCGGATCCCCCCAGAGCACCGACTACTGGGAGCAGCTCTTCAAGGAGGAGCTGCGACGCCGCGGTGCATCCGGCCGTGAGGTCGGTGAGGCCTGGGCCATGGTCGAGTCCCACTGTGCAGAGACCGGGGAGAGCTGCAACGACGCATTCGGAGACCCCACCGACTACGCCATCCGCCTGACTGGTCGTCCGCGTCCAGCCTTGGTTCACCGGTCGGTCGTTGCCACGCTGCTGATGGGGCTCGCGCTGTGGACGACACCTTCGATGCCCCTTGAATGGAATACCCCGGTAACCGTCACCTGGGGCACGGTGTCCGCCATCGTCACAGGTGCGCTCGCCTTCGGACTCATTGCACCAGCCTGGCGCCTCCAACGACGCAATGGCTGCGCCGGCAGTCTCATGATCTTCGTGGTGATCTTCGGCTGGACCATGCTGCGCGACCGGCTCGACCTCTGGACGACACCCGCCTTCTCATCCCCAGGCTGGTTGCTGTGGACCATCCTGGCCCTGTGCGCCGTGGCAGCAACCATCGAGACCGTACGCAGTGCCCGGGATCGTGCCGTCGACCCGGTGCGCAATCCCCGTCCGAGCCGACTGGGCAACGCGGCCTGGACCCTGCTGGGGCTCTCTCCCCTGCTGTTGTGGAGCCTCGTCCTCGCGCTGCATGCCCTCTAGGAGAGGAACTGACCATGACCGAGTTAACCTTCACCTCCGACTCCAATCCGATGGACTGGGAGACCGCCTTCAGCGAGGCGATGCGCCAGCGCGGCGCGAACGGACGTGAGATCGGCGAGGCGCTCGCCACAGTCCGGGAGCACTGCCGCGATGCGAACACGCTGCCCCACAGCGCCTTCGGCCCTGCTGCACGCTACGCGGAAGACCTCCGGCCCGACCC
>NZ_JBHWOO010000185.1:0-7278 GCF_043424415.1 Luteococcus sp.
GCTCTGTCCGGCGGCGGCCTCGGCGCGCAACGTCTCGGGCTGAGCGGGGTTGTTGGCGATGTCTTCGAGGTAGCCGATCTTCTCCAGCGTCGTGTGTGACGCACCGCCGGGAATCATCGCCGCCGCTTGCTCCCGGGTCTTCCCGAGTGGCCCGCTCGACGGTGGTGCAAAGTTTGCACCACCGTCGTTCCCCGGCTGGTTCTCGCTGCTGAACTGCGTGGCGGACTTCCGGCGGGCGGCGTCTTCGGCCATGACCTGCTTGATCTCGCGGTACAGGCCGGCGGCTTCGAGCTGTGTGTAGGGCTTGTGCAGCATGTTATCGTCCTGCTCGGCGAGGAGCTGCCCGAGCCGGTCAGACAGACCGCTGCGAACCCACACGTTGACGGTGCGCCAGCCGAGCATCTTGATCGCGGCGAGCCGTCGTGCCCCGCACACCAGCACGCCATCGATGGTGATCGTGAGAGGTTGCAGCAGCCCGTCGCGCTCGATGGACGCGGCCAAGGCGTCGATGTCGCCGAGGTCGGCGCGGTGCCGGGTGCCGACGAGGATCGACTCGACGGTGCGGTCGAGCTGGATGCTGCCGATCTGTGGCTCGATCACGACGACTCACCGCCTCCACCACTCGGAGCGGCCAGTGCGAGCGCAAGGATCAGATCGTCGTCGCGGAGCAGCAGGTCGAGCGTTTCGCCCAGCAGCAGCCGGAGCAGGATGCCGCGACCGCTGCTGGTGGCCACGTAAGCCGGGTGCGGGTTCCCGAGCAGCGCCTTCAGCAGCGCGGCCCAGGAGCGGCGCGGCAGGTCGAGCAGTGCCCGCGCGTGCCGATCGCGGCGCAGTGCCTCGTAGGCGGACTGGCGGGTGCCAGCCTTCATCAACGCCCCGCAGACGTGCTCGACAGCGGCACGCGCCGTGTCGGTCGGCCAGTCGAGCAGGCACAGCATCGCGATGGCGTCCTCGGCCGCCGATCCAGCGGACATGCACGCTTGCGCTGACCCGAGACTGTCGCGCGGTTCCGGTTCGAGGTCGCTGGGACGAAGGTCGGTGGTGTGGAACGCGGGATGGTAGTCGGCCAGCGCGGTGTCGCGTTCGGAGAATCGTTCAGGGTCGTGGAACGCCGAGACGTGGGCGCGGCGGGCCTGGTGCACCGAGCAGAGCAGACCTTGAGCGCGTTCCTCGTAGACGCAGGTGATCCGCACGTCGTGGGTGATGATCGCCCACGGATCGTTGGCTTCACGGGTCGAGCGGTACTGCATCGCGTCGAACGCCGCCGTCACCGCTTCCCAGGTGTCGAGCCTGTGTTTCCTCGCGAGCGCGCGGTACTTGTCGGCGGCGAACTCCATCAGGTCGCGGGCCACCGGGTCGTGAACCCAGGCATCCTCGCCGCCCTCGGCGAGGCGATTGAGCAGGGCACGCAGGCCCTCGCCGGTGGTGAAGTCCTCAGCCCCGTCGGCCGTCTGCTCGGTGCTGGTGCTGGTTGGTCTGGTCATGGTGTCGGCACCTCCTGGCAGGCAGGTGCGCACTCGCTCCCACGAGCGCGTCCTGCATGCCGATGCCGTCGCAGCCATGACCTGTCACCACCGTCAACTCATCGAGACCCCGGAGCGGGACACCTGCGAGGCAGGTGCGGTGCTGCACCCGAACGCCGAGATCGGCGGCAACCGCCGGGCGCGATCCCCGAGACGACGAACACCTGCACCGAGCGGGGTGCGGGTGCGGCGTGCCAGCTCGGCCTGGAAGTCGAGACCCCGCCCGGCCGCGTGCGCCGAGTGCCGGGCGATCAAGTCAGTGGGGCGCACCCACTCCACGCCTCGCCCACGAACGAGCGCGTGCCGCTTGTCGTCGCGGGCGACCGGCGCGGCCCGCACCGCCTCCGGCGTACTCATCACTTCGACCGACTCGGGGCGCTCCCGCGGCTCCTCGGGCACCAGCCGTGCGGGATCGGGCCTCGCGGAATCGTTGCGCTGGGGGTTCTCAGTGGTGTTCATGGGATCGTCTCCTCCCGCTCGTCGGCGGTGTCAGTGGTGTCAGTGAGGTGCGCGACGGCGAACCAGCGGCCCACCGTCGAGGGATGCACATCGAGTTCGCGGGCGATCCGCTTGTTCGACCAGCCCGCCTCGCGCAGCTCCCACCCCAGCGCCCGCCGATCCGCCACACCCTCATCGCGACGGTTGGCCTCCATCTCGCCAGGCGGCAGCGCAGGCATCGAATCCGCGGTGTTCGTCGAGAACGAGTCGGCAGTGGCGGGTTCCGCATGGGGGTCGGTGGTGCGGGTGAGAATCACGGTCAGGTGCGTGATGGCCAGCAGCACGACGGGCGGCACCGCGGCGACCGAGGCCGCGAGCATCCTTGGCACGTCGGCGTCCGCGGCGACGACAGCATGAATGGCGTTCGCCGTCACCGACACGAGCGCGCCGCCTACCAGCAGCGCCCACGGATACCAGGCCGAGCGCTGCCCGGCGAGCGCGACGACGGCAACCGTGGCGACGACGATGATGCCGTCCACGATCAGCGGCCACGCCCACGCCTGCCCAGCCCCGATCCCGGAGCGAGCAGCCAGATCGGCCAACGACGTGAACGACAGCCAGAACGCCCCGGCGGCGATGAACACCGTCCCCGCGACCGCCGTCATCGCGGCCCAGCGCCGCCCTCCCGATTCACGCCTCACAGCCCAGCCCTCCCCAAGGCTGCGGACGGTGGGCTCGCCGAGCGACCGAACCACCGACCCGCGCTCTGGCTCCGGCCGCCGGGCGTCACTTCGGATGCGGGCTGGGTGGCTCGGTAGGCGGAGCGCACGGTCTGGGTGATCTCGCGATCACCCAGACCCGCCGACTGTGCCGCAGCACCCAGCGCATCGAGCGCCTCGGCGGGCGAGACGCCGTTCTCTGCGAGGCGGCAGGCAGCCCAGAACAGGCCTCGGTTCCGCTCGCCCTCACCCCGCCCAGCGACCCACGTCGCCAACCGCTCAGCATCCTCATCCATCGAGCCGCTGCTGGCGCGTAGTGGAGCGACGGGGCGCGGGTCGAGGAAGTCCCGCAGACGGGCCGCGTCCACATGACCGACCGAGTGCGCGGCGATGTCCGCGACCTCGTAGCGGCACACACTGCCGTCGATGATTCGCCGGGAGGGAGGAGCGATGATGTAGCCGCCGTCGCCCCGGAAGTCGACGCCCGCGGTGGCTGCCTGCCACGACCGCTGCTCGCGGCCCGGGGTCGCCGGGAAGTACACGTGCGCGCCTCCGGTGGGTGTGCGCACGAGCAGACCCGCGCCATCGACGAGCCCCGCGTCGGTGGCGCGCTGGAACGCCGCGCGGCCGTCGTGGGGGCCGTGGACATCGACATCGACGACGACAACGCCGGATGGAGCGCCGGTCGGGATGCCGATGTTCGCGTTCGGTGTGCGCGACCACCACGCGGCAACCTGTTCCGGGTCGCTGCTCGCATCGAGGAACCCACGGCGGGTCAGCGGACGCTTCCCCTCGACGACGCACGGAAACACGGGCACGCCAGCCGCCGCGAGGCTCCGCGCCGCGAGCCCCAGGCTCGGTGAACGATCCACGCGAATGAGCGCCGCCAGGACATCGAATGCTTCGGGCATCACAGCCTCCGCACTGCCAGCGCTGGCGCCGACGCAGCACGCGGACGATCGGTCTCCACCGAGTTCGCAGCCGTACGGGAGGTGCGCGGACTGGGAGCGTCGCGTTCGAGTCCGGGCGGGGTGCCGTCGCCGACCTGGAGCGTGTCGAGCTGGTCGAGGATCGCCAGCGCGGTCTTCCGCACCCGCTCGCCGGTGGACTGCACCACCTGGACGGGCTCTTGGCCGTCCACGCGGGCGGCCCAGGTCGAGACGTACGGGATCGTGTACCCGGTGGTGTCCATGCCGTGCGCGGCACCGATCATCAGCGCGACGGACTCGGCTTCGACCTCGCGGATGCCGCGATGCTGACGTGCTTCCTCGTCGTCGGGATCGTGCATCAGCACGTGCGCCAGCTCGTGCGCGAGCGTCTTGACCTGCGCAGCAGGGTCCATGTTCTCCCGCACCGCTACCGTGCGCTCCTCATAGTCGGTCATGCCGTTCGCGCCGGAGATCATTCCCTCGTGCGGAACCCGCAGCACCTCGAACCCCGCGCCGCGAATCTGCCCGGCCAGCCCGTCCCACAGCCCCGAGGGTGCTTCGCCTTCCAGCAGCGTCGGAGCGGGCGGAACTGGCAATGGTTCTCCGTCGGTCTGGGAGGCATCCCACACGTAGGCCGGCCGGGCTCCGACCATCCGCGAGCGCACCACCTCGCCGGCCTTCGGCGTCTCCCTCGGCCCGAGCCGCCGCCACGAGCCCGCATCGGCAGGGGTCGCGGTGGCGAACCGGCCCGTCACGGGCGCGAAGATCATGTAGCCCGGCTGGCCCTTCATCACCTGCCGACCGAGCCCCTGCCACTGCCGGTACCCGGCAACCAGGGTGGGGAAGGGTTCGGGCACGCGGCCTGCCTCGAACGCGGCTTCGTGCTGCACCCAGATCAGCATCGTGTTGTTGAACGACCGCGACCGGAACCGCGCCGCGAAGGCGAGCGCCTGGCGCCAGTCGTCACCCGAGACCAGCGACTCGACCGCGCCGGTCAGCTTCTCGTGCAGCTCGTCGAGCTTCGCCTCTCGCGCCGCGCGGGCGTCCTCGTTCGATGCCATGCTCCGGCCTCCTCTTCGGCGGGCCGCGACGCGGCTGCGCGCGGCGGTACACCTGGCAGGTAGGCGCGAACACCCGCGCCCAGACCGTGAGCTGGACATCGTTCACCTCCTTGAGGCAGCCCGAGCCGAGACCGGGACGCAACATTGAGCATGCTCAAAATGCCCCGGAGTCCTGTTCTAACACTGACCGTTGAGCATGCGCAAGCCTTGATTTGTGCATGCTCAACGAGTACGGTTGAGCATGCACAACCACCTTCTGGGTGGACTACATCGATGCCTTGCCCGTTGCGAAGGGAAGGGGGTCACCGTCATGACCGAAGACGAGAGCCAGGCTGCGGCCGAAGACCTCGCCAAACGTCTGCGGCTCCTGATGGATGTCGCCGTCGCCGAGTCCGGCACGGAGCCGACCTACTCGCAGATCGCCGGCTACCTCCAAGAACGAGGCACCAACCTGTCGCGGTCGCGCTGGACGTACATGGTCAACGGCCACCGCTACGTCCAAGACCCCGCCGTCTTCGAAGGGCTCGCGGAGTTCTTCGACGTGGACGCCGCGTTCCTGCTCGGCGAGGACGGTGCTGCCACTCCCGAGAAGGTCTCTGCGCAGCTCGACCTGGTTCGGTCCATGCGTGCCGCGAAGGTGAAGTCCTACGCTGCCCGCACCCTCGGCGATATCTCGCCGAAAGCACTCCACGCCATCACCAAGTTCCTGGACGAGGAAATGACACACATGCCCGAGCACTGACCGGTACCGCACGATGGAGCCGCCACCGGTCCCTGCTCCCTACAGAGAAGGGGCGAACCGTGAAGATCGAACAGACCGTATCGGCGGCCGTCGCGGGCCTTGAGCTCGGCAATACCTTCGCCCTTGACGATCTCCTCCACACCGTCCAAGACCGGCGGCACCGTAGGCTCCGCGTCGTCGAACTCGCAGACCTCGACACCCACGACGGCCTCTGCGCGCTCTGGCTCTCCACCGATGCCGAAGACGTCGTGCTTCACGCCCGCAGCGACTCCGCGCTGCATCGCCAGCAGTTCGTGCTCCACGAGCTCGCCCACATGATCCTTGGCCACGGCGAAGGCGACGGCTGTGCAGTCGGGGAGGTACTGCTGCCCAACATCCCGCCGTACACCAGAGGTCGCCTGCTCAGGCGGCAAGACCTCGACAGCGAAACCGAGATCGCCGCCGAGTCCCTCGCCGACCGGCTCGCCGCCGGCATCCGAGGGTCGGTGTTCGCAGAGTCCAGATACTCGGAGATATTCGGATGATCCAGACGCTCGTCGCAACGCTCATGTGGGCGCTCGTGGCGAGCCTGCTCATCTTCCGACGCAAACGCACCGACCGAAGCATCACCTACGCCGCCCTCACCATCGCCATCGCGATGACGCTCAACGTGGATGCCGCCTACAGCGCCGTCGATCGACTGCTCGGTGGCACCAACCTCGCCACCCTGATCGCGGACGCGCTCCTGATGACCGGGCTGTTCTTCCTCGGCCGCGGCGTCATGAAGACCGGCGAGTACCGGCCCAGGCTCGTCCGAGCCGCCGTCAGCATCCCCGTCCTGCTCGTCGCGCTGCTCGCGATCACCGCATCGTTCCTGCTCATCGACCGCGGCACCACTACCACACGATTTATGATCGACCTCGGCGCACAGCCAGCGGCGGCGGTCTACTCGATCATCAACTTCACCTACTGCCTCGTCATTGTCGTGGCGATGCTCGTCCTCGCCATAAGGCAGTACCGGCACAACACCGGCATCCAGCACCTCCCCGCGGCACTGTTGAGCCTGGGGTCGGCGTTCGGCGTCGCGCTCTGCCTCGCCGTGATCGTCATGGACGTTGCCCACGCCACGGGCCACCTCGACCTCATGCACACTATCCAGTCCGCCTACGATCCGCTCTCCGTCCTGACCTTCGTGTTCCTCTGTGCCGGGTTCGCGATCCAGCCTGCCGTCCGTCGCGCTCAGCACCGCGCCCGGCAGAGGCAGACCGTCGCCCTCACAGCGCAGCTGGAGTCGCTTTGGCACCAGGCGACGCGCGCACGGCCCGGGCTGAGCCAGGCCGACCCCCTCGCCGCCAGTAGCGAAGACCCCGAAGGGCACCTCCACCGAGTGATCGTCGAAATCCGCGACGCGATGATCGACCCTCGCATCACCTTCGACATCAGCACCGACGACCGCGACCTGCTCGAACGCGCCGAGAGCCACCTCGTCGGAAGCGACAGTGCCCTCGCGACGACCTCGCCCGTTCCCTACGTCGAGGAGCGGGAGTCGTGATAGGCCGCATCGCTCTCGGCGCTGGGGCCGCGGCGGCAGCGGTTGCCGGGGTCGGGTGGGCCATCGCGCGGCGGCTCACCGCACCCGTCGGCCCACGAATGTTCGACCTCACCGTTCGAGGCGTCGAGTACACCGACGACGGCGACCTGATCGTGCTCGACCGCACCGACCAGACAACCGCCGACGGCATCTACAACCTCTGGTTCGAGCGCGGAGGCTGGGCACAGCTCTCACCACGAGATTGTCGATCGGGGACCTACTCGCGTCGCTCGCAGGATCACAGGCACTGCACCTGCCCCGACCCCGAAGGTTGGCGACGGTGCCTCGTGGAGCGG
>NZ_JBHWOO010000186.1:0-3212 GCF_043424415.1 Luteococcus sp.
CCCATTCGGCACCGCTTCAGCCCGGCCACAGCTTCCAGTCACGATCCCTCCGCTGGCTAGGATCGCGCCATGGACAATGACATCGACGTCGCCTGGGAGGACGCGCGCGAGGCGAACCGCCTCAACTGGGACGACCGCGCATCCCTGCACGAGCAGTCCTATGGCATCGAGGCCTACATCTCGGACCCCACGCGGGTCTCCGAGCAGGTGCGGGCCGATGCCGGCGCGCTGGCTCCCTTCCTGCCACACCACAGCGTCGAGGGCCTGCGGCTGGCCCACCTGCAATGCCACATCGGCACCGACACCATCAGCTGGGCCCGGCTCGGCGCACAGGTGACCGGTCTCGACTTCTCCGAGGCCTCCCTCGGGGTGGCCCGACGGCTGGCCGCCCACCACGACGAGGTCGACTTCGTGCAGTCCGACGTGCTCGCCGCCCGGGAGGCACTCACCGGCAGCTTCGACGTCGTCTACACCAGCATCGGGGCCATCTGCTGGATCGACGACCTCGGCCGCTGGGCGCGCCAGATCGCCGCCCTGCTGCGCCCTGGGGGCCTCTTCCACATCCAGGACGGCCATCCCATGCTCTATGCCCTCGGTGAGGACGACGGCCCGGACCCGCGGATGCGCTACCGCTACTTCCCCACCGGCCGGGCCCAGACCTGGGACGACCCGGGCACCTACCTGGGCGACGGGACCGTGCAGCACAGCCGCACCTATGAGTGGCCGCACTCCCTGGCCGAGATCATGCAGTCCCTGCTGGCCGCCGGCCTGGTGATCGAGCACTTCGACGAGGGGCAGACCCTCCCTTGGCGCTTCTCCCCCGCCATGGTCGAGACCGGCCAGGGCTGGGCGTGGCCGACACCGGACCGCATCCCGTGCACCTTCACGATCATCGCCCGGCGGCCGAAGCAATCCTGACGGAATCCACGTGATCCCTGCCAGGGCTAGGATCCCGTCATGACGGCCCCCGCTGAGACGTCCGCTCGCACTGCGTCCACCCCGACGGCAGCTCCGCGCACCCTGCGACGGCTGGTGCTCGGGGTGCAGGTCCTCTTCCTGGTGATGATGGGACTGGCGATCTGCGTCGGCAGCCACGAGACGAGCCCCCAGCGCCTCACCGACGACCTCGCCTCCGGCACGGTCGACACCGTCGAGGTGGCCACCCGCCTCTGGCCCGACACGTCCACGATGGAGAAGGCCTCGGGATGCGCCCCGGCCGAAGTGACCTGGCGCAGGTGGGGGCTGAAGCACTCCACCACCATCAACCAGCCGCTGGGTTCCACGCCGCCCTCCGAGTGCACGCAGGCCGGTTCGTCGTCGGCGGTGGCGAGCACCAACATCACGGAGTACCTGCGCGGCGTCGACCCCGACGTGCGGGTGGTGCGCACCGAGCCGTCGTCCGGCACCTTCAGCTACGTCGGCTGGACGATCCCGGCCGAAACGGTCCCGCCCCCGCTGGGCGTCGTGGCCGTCGCCGTTGCCCTGCTGGCCATGCTCGCCCCGCTGACGCTGGCCCTGGTCGGCCCCGAGCCCCGTCACGCAACCCGCTGGGCCTGGTTCTGGCTGATGTGCTCACCGTGGGCCCCGTGGACCACCATGGCCTATCTCTTCATCGGAACCAGAGGGGCCCAGCCGGGCCGTCGACGGATGACGGGCGGCTGGGCCTTGCTGCTGGCCGTTCTGCTGGGTGCCGCGTCCAGCTAGCGTCCCAGCGCCTCGGTCTCGGCGCCGATGGTGGTCGACTCCCCGTGACCGGTGTGCACGACGGTCTGCTCAGGCAGCTCGAACAACCGCGCCCGAATGCTCTGCTCCAGCAGCTCACGGCTCGAGAAGGAACGCCCCGTCGCGCCTGGCCCGCCCTGGAAGAGGGTGTCGCCACTGAACAGCACCCCCAGCGAGGGAACATGCAGGCAGACCCCGCCCGGCGCGTGGCCGGGCGTGTGGATCACCTCGACCGCAGTGCCTGCCACCGTCAGCACCTGGCCGTCGGCCAGTTCGCCGTCGGGGCGGCGATCGGGATGGGTCAGCGCCCACAGCTCCAGGTCGGCCGGGTGCAGCAGGATCGGTGCCCCGGTGCGCTCGGCCAGCTCCGGGGCAACCCGGACGTGGTCGTCGTGGGCGTGGGTGCACACGATTGCGGTCACCCGGCGATCACCCACCACGTCGAGGATGGCCTCGGCATCGTGCGGGGCGTCGATGACGATGCACTCGCTGTCATCGCCCAGCACCCAGATGTTGTTGTCGACGTCGAAGGTCTCGCCGTCGAGGGTGAAGGTGCCGCTCACCACGGCATGGTCGATCTTCACGCTCATGTCTTCTCCCGTCGTGTCGGTTGGTCAGTCGATGACGACGACGCTGCGCAGCACGTCACCGCGCGACATCCTGTCGAAGGCGGCCTCGACGTCGCCCAGGCCCACCTTCTCGGTGACGAAGGCGTCCAGCGGCAGACGGCCCTGCAGGTAGAGGTCCACCAGCATCGGGAAGTCGCGGCTGGGCAGGCAGTCGCCGTACCAGCTGGACTTGATCGCGCCACCGCGGCTGAAGATGTCGATCAGCTTGGTGGACCACTCCATGTCGGGAGTGGGCACGCCCACGAGCACGACGCGGCCGGCCAGGTCTCGGGCCTCGAAGGCCTGCTGGAAGGTCTCGGGGCGGCCCACCGCGTCCACCACGACATCGGCGCCGTGGCCGTCGCAGATCTCCTGGACCTGCTTGACCACGCTGTCGTCGGTTGAGTGCACGGTGTGCGTGGCACCCAGCTCCACCGCCTTGGCCAGCTTGCGCTCGTCGGTGTCGATGGCGATCACCTTCGTGGCACCGGCAAGCACCGCGCCGGCGACGGCGGCCATGCCCACGCCGCCCAGACCGATGACGGCCACGGACTCGCCACGCTTGACCTCGCCGGTGTTCATCGCGGCGCCGATGCCAGCCATCACACCACAACCCAGCAGGCCCGCGACGGCGGGCTCGGCCTTCTCGTCGACGACCGTGCACTGACCGGCGGCCACCAGGGTCTTCTCGGCGAAGGCGCCGATGCCCAGGGCGGGAGTCAGCTCGGTCCCATCGGTGAGCGTCATCTTCTGCTTCGCGTTGGCGGTGTCGAAGCAGTACCACGGCTCGCCCTTGAGGCAGGCCCGGCACTGGCCACACACGGCACGCCAGTTGAGCACGACGTAGTCGCCGGGCTTCACATTGGTGACGCCCTCGCCGAC
>NZ_JBHWOO010000187.1:0-3145 GCF_043424415.1 Luteococcus sp.
GGCGGGCGCCAGGGGGAGCAGCAGGGCGGCGGAACCGATCGCGGCGACCGCGAGTCGGACGGTGTGGAGGATAGGCATGGGCGTCATCCCATCACATTCAGCCGACGTTCAGGTTTCGCACAGGTGTGGTGCAGGTGAACAGGCCCGCGCTCGGCTTCCTGGCCCCACGTAGCGCGTCAGCCCCCAGCCCCAGCCCGTCACCTCCAGGCCACCAGACCCAATCCGGCATCACTGCCCCAACGGCACCGTGGGATGACTGTCCTCCACGTGCACCAGCGCATCCCAGGCCTCGGCGGGCACCAGTTGCACCTCGTGCAGGAAGGGGATCCAGGCCTGGTAGGCGGCGAAGGAGGAACCGGCCGAGGCCATCGGCTGGCGACGCCCCAGCACCCGACGGTTCACCGGCGTCGCCTCAGCCAGGTCCAGGAAGCCGATCCGGGTCCCGGTGAAGATCCCGCGTGACGGCGAGGAGACGTCGAAGGAGAAGTCGCTGCCGTCATCGTCGAGCCGGGTCCGGTGGGACTGCGTCCCGATCACCCGGTAGTCCTGGCCCCAGGTCTTGGCATTCCAGACACCCAGCTTCGATCCCGCAGCCATGCTGGCCACCCCTGCCCGGTCGACGTGACCGTTGTGGGCCAGCAGCAGGGTGTGCTTGCCCCCAACCCGTGCTCGCTCCTCCACCAGGAAGCGCAGGTTCTGGTGCAGTGCCCGGTCCCGGTCATAGGAGCCGATGCCCTGCGCCCCGCGCTGCATGCCCTGCACCAGGGCCCGGGCCGACAGGCGGGCCCGCAGCGTCGCGTCGTCGGTGCGCCCCGCGGCCACCCGCTCGACGGCCTCGGCCAGCTGCTTGGCCGCAGGCTCCGCCGCCGTGGCCCGGTCCTGTTCCCAGGCCGTGTCCCGGGTGATCCGGGCCAGGGCAGGGGCGAGCTTCGCCGCCGCGGCGGGATCAGTCGAGCGCAGCCAGGCCAGGGCCAGGTCGCGGTCCTCGCCGGCGCGCTGGATGTCGAGCCCGTAGAGCCGCACCGGATCCTTGGGATGCTTGGCATTCCACTCCCGCAGGCGGGTGAGCATGGCGGCGCTCTGCTCGGTGCGGTTGAGCGCGAAACCCATCCGCTGCGCGGCCTGTTCGGCGGTGCCGGGCCCGCCCTGCAGCCAGGCGTCCACCTGGCTCACCGAGCCGGCATTGTCCTCCAGCGCGATCGTCGTGAAGCCCTTGTCGGCGGACTTCAGGGCCACCAGCGTCCACGCCTCGCGGAACTCCGCGGTGCCATGGGTCGCCTCCCCCACGGCCAGCACGGTGGCATCGGTGAACCGGCTGGGCAGCTCGGCATCGGCCAGCTCGACGGCCTGCGCCTCGCCCGCCGGGGCGGTGTACCAGTGCCAGGCCCCGAAGCCCAGCAGCACCAGGGCCAACAGTCCCGACCCGAGTGCCAGCAGCACGGTCCTCGTCCGTCCCGTCACAGGTCCCCCTTGACGAGCCGCCAGGCACCCAGGCCGGCGGGAAGGACAATCCACACGAGCATCGAGCTTGCCAGCCTCGCCCACGCCCCGGGCGTCGGGTCGGCCAGCACCCAGACGGCATCCAGGTTCACCCAGCCGAGCACCGCCGCCACCTGCGACGAGACCGCAGAGAGCAACAGGGCGATCGTCGGCCACAGCAGCAGCACCATGATCGGGGCCGGGGCACTGCGCGAGACCAGGGCCCAGGCCAGTGCCGCGAGGCTCGTGAAGACCAGACTCCCAGCCGCCAGGGCCAGCTGGCCGGCATCCCAGCGCCAGAGAACCGGAGTTCCGGTCAGCAGCGGGGCCACCAGGGCAGCCCCCGCCCCCATCAGCACCGCCACCAGGAAGGCGACAGCGTCGGCGGCCAGCACCGCCAGCGCCTTGGCCAGCACCAGGCGCGAGCGGTCGGGGTCGGCCAGCAGCGACTGCTCGATCGTGCCGTGGCTGAACTCCTGGCTGACCAGCAGCACCGCCAGCACCAGCATCATCCAGCCCGCCGGGCCGCAGGCCATCGCCACCAGCTGGCTCGTGGTGGTCTCGGCCAGCGGCTGCAGGGCCCGGCCACCGGCGAAGGCCGCCATGGCGAACAGACCCCCCGCCGCCACGGCCCGCTGGCTGCGGGTGCCGGTCAGGGTGCGCGCCTCGACGAGCACGGCCCGTCCCAGGCCAGGGCCGGCCTGGTGGACGGCGGGATCGGTGTATGGGCGGGATTCCACCATGGTCATCGGACTGCTCCCGTGGTCGGGGTGGGCTGCTGGGGGTTGTTGGGCGCACGATCTGCGCCCGAGGTGAGGCGGAAGTACTGCTCCTCCAGGTCGGGCACGTCGGCGACGGCCGAGGTGGCCAGCACCTGCCCGTCGCCGATCATCACGACGGTCTGGGCCAGGCGTGAGACGTCGTGCAGCTGGTGGCTGCTCAGCAGCACCGCACAACCCCGCTGTGCCCGGGAGCGCAAGAGTTCGGCGAGCCAGCGCTGGCCCTGCGGGTCGAGCCCATTGGTGGGCTCGTCGAGCACCAGGGCCGACGGGTCGGCCAGCAGCGCCCGGGCGATGCCGAGGCGTTGGCGCATGCCCAGCGAGTACTGCCCGACGCGGCGACGGGCCTCTGCCGTCGTCAGCCCTACCTCGTCGAGCACCTGCGCGACGCGATCCCCGGAAAGCCCCTGGGCCAGGGCGGACAGCCGCAGCGTCTCCAGCCCGGTGCGGCCGGGGTGGAAGGACTCGGTGCCCAGCAGCACGCCGAGCGTGGCTCCGGCGTGGGGCAGGTCACGGTAGGGGTGGCCGGCGACGGTGGCCGTCCCGGCATCGGCGTGGACCAGCCCGGCCAGGATGCGCAGGCAGGTGGACTTCCCGGCCCCGTTGGGGCCGAGGAAGCCGACGATGTGGCCCGCGGGGACGTCGAAGGACACCCCCTGCAGCGCCTGTACTGCGCCGAAGCGCTTGGTGAGGTTCTCGATCTCGATCATGGGTCCAGCCCACGTCAGCCGGCCGGGTCGCCGCCTCGGGCAGAAGGCCGCCGTCGCATAGTCCTTCGGGGACCGGCAGCTGGCCCATCGGCTGCCCGGCTGGTCCATCGGCCATCTGGGCAGTGCACCCGGTGGCTGTGAGACTGGAGGGGTGCCCGACGACTCCTCCCCCGCCAC
>NZ_JBHWOO010000188.1:0-3291 GCF_043424415.1 Luteococcus sp.
GTTGTCCTGCTTGCGCAGGTTCAGCGCAGTCGTCACGACCACGAGATGCTCGCCTTCGGCAGAGGCCACCACTGCCGTGACTTCAGTCTTCTTCCGTGGGCTCAGCTCATGCCAGTGGAGCTTCGGAGCTCCTTTCGGGAGGACGAGGTATTGTCAAGACCTGTGGATGAGTAGTTTCAGGCGGCCTGGTGATCCGGCGCTGATCCGGGGGTGGTTGGGCCGCTCGACGAGGCGTCCTATATGGAAGCGAGCGCCGGGGCGGACGAGGGTGACGAGGTGGGACGCATTGACGGCGCGCCAGCGGAGGTGCGCGGGCTCGACGACCCTGAAGGCCATCGCCACGTCAGCGGCCCGTGAACCGGAAGGTCGACTCGATCGGGTTCGTCGTGCGCGGGTGGAACCAGTGCTCGGCCGAGTAGTCGCAGAACTCCAGCTGCACCTCGAGATCGTCGATGATCCTCGCGACTGCCTTGGGCCGCTTCGCGCCGTAGAGGCCGGCGAACTTTCTGGCCGGTCTCCGCGTGGGCGCGGTCCTCGACCTGCCAGATCTCGGTCAGGGTCTTCTTCGCCCGCAGCATCAGACCAGACCACAGCTAAGTCCTCAGATGCGACGAATCGGACATGCCCACCGCCCCATGTCACAGACCACGTTCAGTTCAATTCCGCAAGCGTGAGCCAAGTCGGACGCCACCTTGGCCACTGCGTCCTCTTGACGTCCGACTGAGCAAGTGGGAACGTGATGGGGGACACTTTAAGGAACTCCGACAATGGCAGGGATGTGATTGACGTGGCTACAAATCGTCGCAATCTCGTATTTAGAATCGCGCCGGCAATTGCGCTGGGGGCGCGTTCGCAGCCGCTCCAAGTGTAGCGCGCGCCGATGGTGGGCAGGAAGATGTAGGTGCAGCCGGTGACCGTGCTAAGCGTGGCCTCAGCAATGCAGAATTGAAGGAGTACGAGGATCTCGAGACCGCTTTCGGCGAACTCGGGGATCTCACGGATGCCGAAGTCCAAGAGCTCGCTGAGAGTCAGATGGCGACGGGAGGGGAGAGCGATCCGGCGGTCGCCAGGATCCCTCTTCCTGGGCCCGCAGCTCTCGTGAGCTGTGCCCTGACGGCAGCCTGGGTCTTCCGTGGCGGGGTCTCGGAGAACCGTGTCATCATGCAGGTGACCGAGGTGGTCGTGGGTTGCGTGGGGATTCCTGCCACCTCCTGGGTGCTCGTCCGCGTGGCTCGGCTGGTGTGGCGGTATCGGAAGAAGATTGCAGCCGCCCTCGCAGCGGCCGGTCTTACTGCGGCTCAGCTTGCCCCGCTGAGGAACGCACCCTACCCCGGCTGAGGCCGCCACTGGCACTTAAGGGCTGGAGATGATTTGTCTTGAGGATGCCTTCGCGAGTTGGGTTTCAGCGCGCGGCGTTGTATCTCGGTGTTTCCGTTGCGGGATTGGCGGCACTCGTAGGTGTGTACTGCCTCATCTCTGGTAGGTCGCTGGGTGAAGCGCTGGGAAACCTTTGGATTGCACTGGTTATCGCCCTAACGGTGGCTGTTGCTACGGCTTTTCGTGATCAGCGAGAAGAAGGTGGCACGGATTCAGAAGAGTCGCATCATGAATAGCGATTGTGAACTCCTGCAGTTGCAGTTGCTATAGCCTAGAGGGTGCCAATGAGAGGGTTCGGATCGCAGATCCAGTCGGACCCTCTCAGGAGGGTGAGATTGTGTCACGATCTGCGGATGAGAAGTTTCAGGCGACTCGCTGATCCGGCCCTGATTCGAGGGTGTCGGAGTGGTCGCGGCGTTCGACGAGTTGTCCTTTCTCGAATATCGCTCCGGCGCGGACGAGTGCGACGAGGTGGGGTGCGTTCACGGCGCGCCAGCGGGTCTGGGCGGACTCGATGAGCTTGAATGCCATCGCGATCCCAGCGGCGCGAGACCCGGGCCCTTTCGTGACACGCTGGCGCAGCCGGACGGTGGCGAACGTCGACTCGATGGGGTTGGTGGTGCGCAGGTGGATCCAGTGCTCGGCGGGGTAGGCGTAGAACTCCAGCAGTACGTCGAGGTCGTCGGTGACCTTCGCGGCGGCCTTGGGCCACTTGGCCCCGTACTCGTCGGCGAAGACCGCCGCGGCAGCCTCAGCGTGCTCACGATCCTCGGCCTGCCAGATCTCGGCCAGTGCCTTCTTCGCCCCCGGCTGGGCCGACTTGGGCAGGGCGTTGAGCACATTGGCGATCTTGTGGAACCAGCAGCGCTGTTCCCGGGTGGTCGGGAAGACGTCGCGGAGGGCGGACCAGAACCCCAGTGCGCCGTCCCCGATCGCGAGCACGGGGGCGGCCATCCCGCGACGTTTGCAGTCGCGCAGGAGGTCGGCCCACGACTCGGTGCTTTCGCGGTGGCCGTCATCGAGGGTGATCAGCTCCTTGGTGCCGTCGGCGCGCACGCCGATCATTACCAGCAGGCAGATCTTGTCCTGGTTCAGGCGGACCTTGAGGTGGATCCCGTCGACCCAGACGTAGACGTAGTCGGTGTCGGCCAGCGACCGGGTGTTGAACGCGGCCGCCTCGCCCTGCCACTGGCCGGTCAGGCGGGTAATCGTTGCCGGTGACAGGCCCGCGGCTGAGCCGAGGAACTGCTCCAGCGCCGGGGCGAAGTCGCTGGACGAGAGGCCGTGCAGGTACAACAGTGGCAGCACCTCGGCCACCTGCGGGGACTTGCGCGCCCAGGCGGGCAGGATCGCCGAGGCGAACCGCTTCCGCTCACCCGTAGCCTCGTCGGTGCGCTTGTCGTTGACCCGTGGGGCACGGACCGGTACTGCACCGGCCGCGGTGGTCACCTCGCGGGTGGCGTGGTACCCGTTGCGCACCACCAGCCGGTGGCCGTTGTCGTCGACCTCGTCCGCCGAGGCGTCGACGTAGGCGGCGACCTCGGCCTGCAACGCGGCCGCGAGCATCTGCCGGGCACCGTCGCGAGCGATCGCATCGAGCATCGACTCGCCGGGCGGGTTCGGCCCGGCCTGGTTGGAGTCGGAATCGTCGGGGACTATCTTGAGCATCGGGCGTACCTTCCCGAACCAGCGCGTCAACGCCGGTTCTTGATCAGAGTCTTCGTTCCTTGTAGATCAGCCTCGGGAAGGTGCGCCCCTTGCACGCCACCCCGCCGAGACTCATCCACAGGTTCTGATCATTCCTCTGGCCCGGAGCCTCCGTCGCGGACTCATGTACTGAACTCTCGATGAGAAACCATGCCCAAAGTGTCGCTGACAACGGACGATGCCCCCAACTTTGTGATCTATATTATA
>NZ_JBHWOO010000189.1:0-3668 GCF_043424415.1 Luteococcus sp.
TGGCAGCCAGCTATCCCGCAAGGGTTGCGCCCCCATCTCCTTTCCTGGGTGGGGTACGACTTCACCAGTACCGACACCGTCCACCACGGGGTTCCCTCGATGGGCGTCACGGTGGTGCTGTCGCTCGCAGAGCCCATCGACTGTGGCTGGCTTCATGGCGACGCGCGGCATCTCTGTGACCTACTAGTCTCCGGTCTGCACACCACTCCGGCTCTGATCCAGTCGAGGGGACGCCAGCAGGGCCTCGAATTGTCGCTCCACCCGCTCTCGACCCGTCGGCTTCTCGGGCTGCCGGCCGGGGAACTGGCCGGCTCGATGGTTGATGTGAATGATCTCTCGTGGCCCAGGCACCTGCTCGACCAGCTGCGGCAGTCAACGTGGCCACGACGGTTCCACCTCTTGGCGGCATTCCTCACCAAGAGGCTCGAGCAGCATCCTCATGCACCGCGCGCAGACCTGGTCGAGGCACTCGCGCGGATCCATCGGACCCGAGGCACGATCCCCATCTCCGGCCTGGCTCAGGACGTTGGCCTGTCCAGACGGCGGCTCTCAAGCCTGTTCGACCTCGAGACCGGTCTCTCGCCCAAGCAGGTGGCGCGCATCGCTCGCTTCACCCACGCCAAAGACTTGGTCCAGGGTGGCGCCCAGCCCTCGGACGTCGCGGCGATGGCCGGCTACAGCGACCAACCGCACCTGTCCCGGGAATGGAAGTCGATGACTGGATGGACGCTGCGCCAGTCGAAGGACGATTTCCCATTGCTTCAAGACACCGACATGCTTCCGGCGTGAGGCTAGAGCCATGACGACACCACAGCTGTTCCACTGCCTGCGCTATACAGACGCCGATCGAGGCATCGACTTTCTCCAAGCCATCGGCTTCACCACCGCCATGATCGTGCGGGATCCTGATGACGCGACCTTGGTGGCCCATGCGCAACTTGCCTGGCGCGACAACGGGGGCATCATGCTCGGGTCTGTTCGGGACGATGACCCGCATTACGGGCCGGGGATCTGCAACCTGGTGGTCGCCAGTGATGAGGACGTGGACAGCCTCTTCGCCGCAGCCCTGGCACACGGCGCGACCACCGTCACGGAGCCCAACGACGCCCCCCACGGAGGGCGCAACGCATGTGTCGCTGACTTCGATGGCCACTGGTGGAACCTCGACTCCTACCCGGGAGCCTGAGCCGGGGAACACCCCTCGACACCGTCATGTGCCACGGCTCACGAGTTCGTGCACATCTCAATGAGCCCTGACCCACACAATCTCGCCGCCCGCGGCGGCAACTGGCCTTCCTGGGCGGCGCATGCCCACAGGAAGGCCTCGTCATGTCCCACGCGAACGCCGCTCTCACCCCTCGCCACCGCCTGATCGTCGGCCGCTTGGTCGTCGATGACGGCTGGCCGATCAGCGAGGTCGCCGCCAGGTTCCAGGTCTCCTGGCCCACGGTGAAGCGCTGGGCCGACCGCTACCGCACCGGCGAGCCAATGCAGGACAGGTCATCCAGGCCGCATCACTCACCGAACAAGACCAACCAGCAGACTGCCAGGCGCTGCGTCCGTCTTCGCCTGCGACTACGGGAGGGGCCGGTGCAGTTGGCCAGCCGACTTGGGATAGCCCCGTCCACGGTCCACCGCATCCTTACAGACGTGCACTTGAACCGGCTGTCGCACGTCGACCGCGCCACGGGAGAACCGGTGCGCCGTTACGAGCACGATCACCCAGGGTCGATGCTGCACGTCGACGTGAAGAAGCTCGGCAACATTCCCGACGGCGGAGGATGGCGCTACGTCGGGCGGCGACAGGGCGACAAGAACCGGGCCGCTACACCCGACAAGCCGAAGAACAAGCACTACGACCCGTTGATGGGCTTGGCTTACGTCCATACCGTCATCGACGACCACTCCCGCGTCGCCTATGCCGAGATCCACGACGACGAAACCGCCCGCACTGCCACCGCCGTGCTGGTCCGAGCCGTCGAGTGGTTCAACGCCCGCGGCGTCACCGTCGAGCGGGTCCTATCCGACAACGGCGGCGCGTACCGCTCACACCTGTGGCGCGACACCTGCGCCGAACTCGGTATCCGGCACAAGCGCACCCGGCCCTACAGGCCGCAGACCAACGGGAAAATCGAGCGCTTCCACCGCACCCTGGCCGACGGATGGGCATACGCCCGCTGCTACACCTACGGAGCCGAACGACGGGGCGAGCTGGACGACTGGCTGCACTACTACAACCATCACCGGCCGCACACGGCCTGCGGGAACCTCCCGCCCTTCTCGCGATTGATCAACGTCTCCGGGCAGTACACCTAGGCCCCCTCCAGAAGGATGAGCGCCCGAAGTCGTCCCGGGGGCCGATGACCGGAGATGGTCGTCCTCAGTAGCTTCTGGAGCATGACGAGCGAGCAGCAGAACCAAGAGGGGGCTCAGGCCCCGCAGGACGTCGTGCAGCCTGCGCCGGGGCGGCCTCAACCGGAGATCTGGCGCCTGCAGCACCCGCAGCTCGGGCCGTTCAGCGTGGCGGTGGGCAATCGCGCCCAGCTCACCGAGGTCGATCCGCAGTTCCGCAGCGACGACATGGAGGGCCCGCAGAAGGGCTGCGTGTTCTTCCGCGGGACCCGCGTGCTCGCAAGGGCCTCGCAGCTCGGCTCGCATCGCGTGGCCGTTCACCCGGAGGACGACGACGCCCGCACCGGATCCTCCGACGAGCAGCCCGACCAGGCGCCGGCCCCGGAGGCCAAGTCCCTGCTGCTCTCGTTCGCCGATCCCCGCATCGTGGTCAAGGCGGTCGGCGGCGGAACCCGGGTCGCCCACATCCGCTTCAAGGACGGCAGCCAGGTGGCCGAGTTCGCACCGCCGGAAGGATCGCGGGCCGCTCGTCGCCAGGCGGCCATGGAGGCCTCGCCCTGGAAGCGCGCGGTCTACCCGCTCATGGAGGGGCTGGGGCGAGCGGGGTCGGCGATCGCGGGCATCGTGGCGCTGCCGCTGATCCTCCGTCTGCTCGATCCGGTGTGGCGCTTCCTGGGCCGGCTGCTGCCCGATCTCGGCATCCCGTGGCCGCAGATCAGCCTGCCCCGCGTCCCCTGGCCGGAGATCGACCTCCCGTCGATCCCCTGGCCCAGCATCGAGCTGCCCGAGTGGGTCGGCTTCCTGCTGGAGTACTCCAAGGTGTGGGTGCCGCTGCTGATCGGCCTCGCGGTGGCTGTGGGAGCGCTGCGCACAGCACGGCGGACTCGGTGCACGCGTCGCGACTGGCAGGCTCAGCCGTCATCATCTGCGACGACCGAAGACGACCGGACGCCATCCTCCGGTGACGAGGCGACGACGGAGGCCGACCGCCCCTCTGCGCTGTCGGGCGCCGACGCCGCCTCAGCGCGGACCGAGGATCAGGAGCCGTCGAGGGCCGAGCGCAGCGCTCGCAGCTCCAGGCACCAGCCGCCTGCCTGGTCGTCGTAGACCGGCCGCAGCGCGGCATCGGAGGCTCCGCCGTCGCGGAAGCCGGATTCCAGCATCCGGACCATGCACGAGCCGTCGTCCAGGGGATCGACCCAGAACTGCGTGAGGGTGCGGGGATCGTCGGAGCCCTCGAAGCCCTCCCAGCGGTAGGCGATGAACTCGCCGTCGAGCCTGTCCTCGACCGTGAGCGCGAAGGTGCCGTGCACGGG
>NZ_JBHWOO010000190.1:0-12135 GCF_043424415.1 Luteococcus sp.
TGGCCCGACATCGACTGGCCGGGCATCCCGTGGCCCGACATCGACTGGCCCGACATCCCGTGGCCGCACGTCGACCTGTCCTGGATCCCCGACTTCACAGCGCCCGCTTGGCTGGTCTGGATCTTCGACCACGAGAGGCAGGTCAAGCCCGTCCTGTTCGCCACCGTCATCGCCGTGGCCGAGGTGCGGCGTCGCCAGAAGCAGGACCGCGAGAAGGCGCGGCTGGCCGACGACGAGCGCCGCGAACTGCTCACCCGCCTCGCCCAGGCCATGCAGCAGGTGGCCGAGACCGGGCCCCGCTCAGTCAGCGGCCGGCAGCCACACCTCGAACCGTGCCCCGCCCCACTGCGAGTCGGTGACGCGGACGTGCCCGCCGTGGGCGGTGACCAGCTGGCTGACGATCGCCAACCCCAGGCCTGAGCCGCCCTCGTCGCGGGAACGGGACTCCTCCAGGCGCACGAAGCGCTGGAAGACGCGCTCCCGATCGCCCGGCGCCACACCATTGCCGTCATCGGAGACCCACAACAACACACCGCCGTCGGCGCCCTCACCCAGCCCCACCTCGATGCGGGACTTCGCATGCCGGGCGGCGTTGTCGCACAGGTTGCGCAGCACCTGCCCCAGCTTCGCCGGATCGGCCCGCACGCGCCGCGCCGTGATCGCCGTGCTCACCTGCACGTCGAAGGAGCTGCGCAGCCGGGCCGCCTCCTGGACCGCCAGGTCGTCAAGGTCCACCTCGGTCAGGGACAGCCGCGTCCCGCCGTCGTCGCCCCGGGAGAGCTCCAACAGCCCCTGGACCAGCTGGTTGAGCCGCGCCGTCTCATCGCGCATCAGCGGGCCCATCTCCCGCCAGGTGTCCAGGCTGTCCTCCATGGTGGCGATCTCCAGCGCCCCCGCCAGGCTCGCCAGCGGCGAGCGCAACTCGTGGCTGGCGTCGGAGATGAAATGCTGCTGAATGTGCTGGGCATGTTCCAGGCGGCCCAGCATCTGGTTCATCGTCAGCGCCAGGTCGCGCACCTCGTCCTGGCTGGGCGGCACCGGCACCCGCTCGTCCAACGTGCTGGAGGTGATGCCCTCCACCCGCTGGTTGATCTCGTCCACGGTCCGCAACGCCCTACCCGCGACCCACCAGGCGGTCAGGCCGGCCAACAGCATGGCCAGCGGGACCGCCGCCAGCAGCAGCGCCACAGTGAGGGTGACGGCGCTGTGCTGCTCCTCCTGCGAGGTGGCCACAACGGCGACGTAGTAGTCCCCGTCGTGCTTCACCCCTTGGGCGACGACCAGGTCACGGTGTTCGTTGCGGTCACCCGGGCCCCACCAGGTGACCTTGCCCTGCTCCACCACCTCGCCGGGCACCGGGCGCGCCGAGCTCAACGGGGTGCGGTAGCGCAGGTGCGAGGTCCACAGCACCTTGCCGTCGCTGTCGAGCACCTGCGCCCGGAAGCCCTCGTCGAGCACCAGCTCACCGGGCAGTGAGTCACCGCCGTAGGCCGCGACGTGCATGGCGGTGCGGTGGGCGACCTCGTGGGCCGCCGTCGACTGGGCATTTGCCAGTGAATTGGTGAGCAGGTTCGCCAGCACCAGGATGCCCACCAGCAGCGGCACCGCCACCATGGTCACGGCAACGGCGGTGAGCTGCTTGCGGATTCCCCAGCGGGCCCAGAAGTCGAGCGGTCTGCGCATCCCTCGGACGGGCCCTCAGTCGCCCAGGCCGGTGCCCACCTGGCGGGCGGCGGTGATCCAGTCGTGGTCGGTGGGCACGTACTTCACCTTGCCGGCCACCTTGTCCAGCGGTACCTGCACCACGCGCTGGCCCTGGGTGCCGACCATCACGCCGAACTCGCCGCGGGCCACCGCATCGGCCCCGGCGCTGCCCAGGCGGGTGGCCAGCAGCCGGTCGTGGGAGCAGGGAGTGCCGCCACGCTGCACATAGCCCAGGATCGACACGCGCGACTCCAGGCCGGTGGCGGCCTCCAGGTCGTGCGCGAGGGTGATCGTGTTGTCGCGGTGCTTGGCCTCCACCGCCTTCTTGTGGTTCTTGGCGGCGGCCCGGCCAGCGTCGGTGTCGGCCTCGCGCACCAGGGCCTCCGCGGCGGCGATCTCGGCGGCATCGGCGACGGTCCGGGCGCCCTCCGCGACGGCCACGACGCTGAAGGTGGAGCCGCGCTGGACGCGCTGCTCGATCGTGGCGGCGATGGAGTCGATGGTGTAGGGGATCTCGGGCAGCAGGATGATGTCGGCGCCGCCGGCGATGCCCGAGCCGAGCGCCAGCCAGCCGGCGCGGTGGCCCATGATCTCGGCCACGATGATGCGGTGGTGGCTGTGGGCGGTGGAGTGCAGCCGGTCGATGGCCTCGGTGGCGATCTCCAGGGCCGTCTCGAAGCCGAAGGAGTCGTCGGTCTCGACGATGTCGTTGTCGATGGTCTTGGGCAGGTGGATGACGTTCAGCCCGGCCTTGAGCAGGCGGTTCGCATTCTTGGCGGTGCCGCCGCCACCCAGGCAGACCAGTGCGTCGAGCTTGTTCTTCTCGTAGTTCTCCACGATCGTCGGGATCATGTCGCGCGGCTCGCCGTCGACCACCATGCGGTGCACCTTGTCGCGGCTGGTGCCCAGAATGGTGCCGCCGACGGTGAGGATGCCCGACAGGGCCGAGCCGTCCAGCTCGATGGTGCGGTTCTCGGCCAGGCCGCGCATGCCGTCGCGGAAACCGACCAGCTCCATGCCGTGGTTGCCGATGGCCGCCTTGCCGAAGCCGCGGATCGCGGAGTTCAGGCCGGGGGCGTCACCGCCGGCGGTGAGGATGCCGACGCGCTTGGTCTTCTTGCTGGCCATGAATTGTGCCTTCCAGAGTGGGATCGGTGTCGTCACTCAACCTAGCCGTGGGTCGAGGTGGGAGGTAGCGTTGGTCAAGGGTCTGGGTGAGACTGGACTGAGGGGTGGTGATACCTGTGGCTCGCGGGCGGAGAGGGCGTCAGCATACTCTTGACAAGCCCCCCCCGTTTTGTGGGAATGTCAATGCAGAAAGGCAAAGGTGCCTATCTCGGTGGATGCCCCACCGATGGATGAAGCACAGGTGCTTCCCAAGGAGAGGTCTTCTCAAGAAGTCCAGTCACATCCTCGCCACCCTCGCCGCCATTCCGTTGGCGCTTGGGGGTGTGATCGTGGTCAACACCCCGACCGCCGAGGCCGCCACCTATTGCACTCACGGCACAACCAAGGTCAATGTCAGCCTCCGCCCGGATGAAGGCTATGCGTGGTCCAACTGGAACTCCAAGCCTCGCACGCAGAAGTTTCGGGCGCGGCTGCTGGGCAAAGGCAAGCTGCCTGATCTGAACTCAGACTGGCGTACCACCAGCGGCCAGGTGAAAACCAAGACCATGCCGTGGGTAGGGGTTGGGGGCTCGGCATGTGAGAACCGAAACGTCTGAAAGGCTGACTCATGGGCGGGGCGCGGCACCATTGCCGGGCCCCGCTCCCGGTTACGAGGAGAAGCAATGTTGGAGATCAAGCATCTGGTGATGTGCTACCCCGGTGCGCCATCGAAGGTTCTTGACAATGTGAACCTCGTGGCCAAGGCCGGGGTCACGGGCATCATCGGACCCAGCGGAAGCGGCAAGACCACCTTGTTCCGGGTGATTGCCGGCCAGTTGGCCCCTGAGTCGGGTGAGATCCTGCTCAACAAGGCACCGCTGACCGCGCAGACCAGAATTGGTCTGGTCTTCCAGGACTTCCGGCTGATCGACTTCCTCAATGTTGAGGACAATGTCAATGTCGCCAGGAATCTGAACGGCCTTCCCTCGGATCCACGTCGCTGCCAAGGCATCCTCAAGTCCGTTGGGCTCGGCGGACTTGAAAGCAGAGCGCTCAATTCCCTGTCCGGCGGTCAGTTGCAGCGCGTTGCCATCGCCCGCGCACTCGCCATCGAGCCCGACATCCTCCTTGCTGACGAGCCCACCGGTGCGTTGGATCGCAAGAATTCCGATGTGGTTGCGGCTCTCCTCCACGAACTTGGCGAGCGCGAGTCGATCCCCATCCTGCTGGCCACGCATGACCTCCGATTGGCGCGAACCGCGCAGCGCGTCTACTCCTTGGACGGGGAAGGCGGGATGGACCCGCACGTGATCGAGCCGCATGCAGGCGATCCGGCATGACTCCACGTCTGTCACTCTTCCTGGTGCACCACTACATCCGAAAGAACAGAGTCCAGGCAGGTGCCCTGTTCGGCATGGTGCTGTTGCTGACTTTCATCACCGCCGGAATCGCGGTGCTTCGAGGGCATGTCGTGGAGGCGCTTGATGACTCCGTCGCACTGTCCCAGGCGGGACATCGGTATGCGGCCACGGCCACGGCCGCCGGTTCCCGGACCCTCGCTGCTGCAGGCTATCGTCCCGTCGAGGAGCTGAAAGGAGCTGCCGCGCGAGGCAGTCGGGAGGCAAGCGTCGCCCTTCGGCTGCTGGGCCACCCCGACGCCGGAGTTCCGGGACGCTTGATCGCAGGGCGTCCCGTGGAGGCAGTCGGGGAAGTTGTGTTGAGTCAGCATCTTGCTGACCAACTGGAAGCCAGTTTGGGCAGCCAGGTCGAGGTCCGTTCAGGTGTACACAACCATCCGACAGCAGTGGTCGTCGGGATCACGGTTGATCCTGTCAATCCCCATTGGGATCGTGCCGTGATGATGGGTACCCCGGGGCAGGTGGGAGGAGAGGATGCGCTCTGGCTGGGAGACGAGGACGTTGGATCCCAGAACCCTGCATCTTCCAGCTCGGATGTCAGGGTCGTCGGGGTCGGTGACGCATTTGGTGATTCCAATGCCAATCCAGCGATCCATGCCATGAGTGTCTTGGCAGCTGCCGGGCGGGTGCTGGTTGTTGCCACCGCCGTCTTGATCGCCGCGCTGCTGACCAGCCTGCGCACCGCAGGTACCTCCACCGTCGATGGCCTCATGGCGGCGGGGGCAAGCCGGCGAGCAGCTTGGTCAGTCCTCCATGGGGCATGGGCAGCGACAGCGGCAGGAGGCTGGGCGACGGCCCTGGTGATCCTGGCTGTGACGCAGCACCTGGGTTTGGATTGGATGGCCAACTTGTTCGGGCAGAGCTGGCACGGTGTGCTTCTTGCCTGGCCACAGAGTCTCACGGTGGCTGTGGTGGGAGTCCTGCTGCCCCTCTTGTTCAGTCTGCTTCGCACGCGCCGCGTCAACCAAGGTGCTGGAGCCAAGACCATTTCCCTGAGACGGCCCGCCGCACACGCTGCTCTGGTTCGCGGTGTCCTCTTTCTCGGAGCCATCGCCTTGCTGGCGCTCTTGGGCTTGACGATCGGGGTCGTTGCCCGCACCCAGAAGACCCCATCACCGGTGCACGGGCTGTGGTTGGGGGCGCTGGTGGCACTTGCCATTCCCCACGCTGCTGCAGCTTGGACCTCTCGGAGTGACGGTCCCACCGCCGCCCGCCTGATCGGGAAGGTGACGCGCCAGTCACATGTCCTCGCTTCCACCATCTCGATCGCCTTGTTCGTGTCACTGTGCTGGTCGCTGACCGTGGAACGCATGGCGGATTCGACGAGTGGTCAGACGGTCAGTGATTCCGCGCTCCAAGTCGTGGAGGTACCCGACCACCAGGTGTCCCAACTACGCAGCGCCTATGCCGGGGTGGGTGGCACCGTCGACGCATTCCCCATGGTTCAACGCCTTGCTGACGGCGAGGTCATGGCTGCCGAGAACGTCGACGTCAAGTGCTTGGCGAGGGGATCGGATCCGGACGAAGAGTGCCCGGATCCCAACCTGACCACCATCGTCCTCGACGGCAAGGACGCATCCACGGTCAACGTCCCCAGTTGGTGGAGGGATTCCGCGACGCTGTCCTTGATCACGGCACACGACGATGGACATCTTGGTGAACCGGTCGAAGTGCCACGAAACCCTCGAGGCTCAAACAGGGCGTCGGCAGCATCCGTGGTGCTTGTTGGCAGGGATTCCGTGGCCGCACACAAGGTTGGCCTCCGTGCCAGCGGCACCTCCTTGGTTGTCCTTGAGCGTTACCAAACGTTGAGCGCCATCCAACGCGCAGAGATTCGCAGCTACCTCTTCAACGTGCTCCCGACATCTTTCCCACAAGGAAATGTCAACAGTTCGCAGATGCCCGTGCTGCGCAGCTTGGCTTGGACTGGGGTGCTGTGCACAGGCCTGCTGGGGATCGCCGTGATGCTCCTGGGGTCCATCAGTGAGCTGCGCGCGCAGTCCCGCAACATCCGCGCCATGCAGGCAATCTCCCCATCGGTAGCTGGAACTCTCTCCCGCAAGTTGGTCAGATGCCATGTGGCAGTCGGCGTCCTCGTGCCGGCCACGGGAGCATGGGCGTCGTGGTTGTCACTGCCCCACACCGGCCAGGGCATCAGCTGGATCTGGCTCATGCCTGTGGTGCTGACGATCATCTCTGTGCCCATCCTGTTCCATGCTCTGCGGCACGGCCTGAAAGTTGCCCGCCTCTGACCCCACCGTCGAGGATCGGATCTCAGGCGCAGTCAGAGTGGGAGCAGTCGGCCCCCGTCGGCTGGCTCGAGGCCCGCCAGCTCCCGCACCAGCGCGAACAGCTCGTCGCTGCCGGCGCCCTCCACCAGGTGCGTCGCCACCTCGGTGACGCCCGGCGCGCATGGCTGGACGCCGATGCTGGTGCCGGCCCAGGCGAGCATCGGCACGTCGGTGGCCGAGTCGCCCGCCGCCAGCACCTGGTCGGCGCCCAGGCCCAGGTGCTCGCACAGCGCAGCCAGCGCATTGGCCTTGCCCGAGGCGGCCGGCCAGATGTCGTGCAGGCCCATGCCCGAATGGGTCAGGTTGAGCCCCTCGATGCCGTCCACCGCCCGCTCCAGGGCGTCCAGGTGACCGTCGGGGCCCTCGACGAGGATCTTGCGGCATCGCAGCCCTGCCAGGGATTCAGCCTCGACGGAGTCGGTGCGCACGGTCGCGGTGCACCAGGTGTCGCGCTCCTCGCGGTCGATCGCCTCCGGGTTGCCGTGGGCCAGCCAGCGCCCGTCACTGCAGTACAGGTTGATCGCGCCCTGACCGTCCGGCCCGGGGCGGGTCATCGCCACCAGTGCCGCGGCCAGCTCGGCACTGACGGTGAAGCCCACCTCGTGCACCGTGCTGCCATCGGCCTCGCGGGTCAGCGCCCCGTTGTAGCTGATCCGGGGCAGCGGGATGCCGATCGCCTCGTTGACCACCGCCATCGACTCGTCCAGCCGGGCACTGGCCAGTGCGACGGGCAGCCCGTCGGCCACCAGCGCCCGCACCTGCGCCGCGGCCCGGTCGGTGATCCGGTGCCCGGTCAGCAGCAGGGTCTGGTCCAGGTCGAAGACCGCCAGCCGGATGCTCACTGTTCCTCCTTGGTCCCGGTGCCCAGCCCACCGACCGCGGCCTGCTTGGCCAGGGTGCGCAGGTGCATCAGGTGTTCGTCCCAGAAGGGGTCGCCGTCGCGCGGCGCGCCCGGGCCCGACAGGTTGCCGTTGGCGGCATTCAGCCCGGCCATCCCGTCGACCTGCTCGCGCACGATGTCGGCATGGCCCGCATGGCGGGCGGTCTCGACAGTGACGTGCAACAGGACCTGCTCCAGCGTCATCGGCTCGGTGCGCCACGGCACCCGCGCCACGGCATCCAGCTGCAGCTCCTCGCAGGTCTGGCGGGAGGCGGCGATCGCGTCGCGGTAGGTCCGGACGACCTGGTCGGCGGACTCCTCGGCGGTGGCGTAGAAGTCACTCATCCGGTCGGCATCCATCCGCAGGTGCGGCAGGTCGGGGTAGGGGCGTCCGAAGCCCATCTGGAAGTGGCCGTACTCGACCGCGGCCAGATGCTTCACCAGCCCCAGCAGGTTGGTGCCGGTGGGGGTGTACGGTTCGCGCAGGGCCGGCTCGTCCAGTCCGTCGACCTTCCACAGCACCGCCTCGCGCACGCTGTCGAGGTAGCCGCTCAGCAGGGCCTTGGTCTGGCTGGGGGTGTCCATGGCTCCACGCTATCGACTGTGCCGAAGACCTGCCTGCCCCGGTGGGATGATGGTCCCCATGCCCTTCGACCTGCAGCGCATCGGTGCCGGACTGCCCGTCGCCGCCGTCCGCGACGAGCTGGAGTCGGTGCTGCGCGACGGCCGGGTGGCGGTGGTGCAGGCGCCGCCCGGCACCGGCAAGACCACGCTGGTGCCGCCGCTGGTCGCCGAACTACTGGATGCCGAGCGGCTGGATTCCGAGCTCCGGGATTCCGGGGCAGGCCGCGTCGTGGTCACCCAGCCACGACGGATCGCCGCCCGCGCCGCCGCCCGTCGCCTGGCCGGGCTGGCCGGATCACGGCTGGGCGAGGCCGTCGGCTACAGCGTGCGCGGCGAGCACCGAGCCTCGGCCGCCACCCGCGTCGAGTTCGTCACCACCGGCCTGCTGGTGCGACGGCTGCTGTCCGACCCAGCCCTCGACGGCATCGGCGCCGTCGTCCTCGACGAGGTGCACGAACGCTCCCTCGACTCCGACCTGTGCTTCGCGATGGTGCGCGAACTGCGCGAGCTGCGCCCCGACCTGGTGGTGGTCGTCATGTCGGCCACCCTCGACGCCCCACGCTGGGCCGGCCTGCTCGGCGACGACGAGCCCGCGCCGGTGGTGTCCGTCGCCGCCGACCTGCACCCGCTCCAGGTGCAATGGGCCCCCACCCCGCCCGGCACCCGACGCCTCGACGCGCGCGGCGTCACCCCCGGCTTCCTCGACCACCTGGCCGCCACCACCGTGCGCGCCCTGGCCAGCCACGACGAGGGCGACGCCCTGGTCTTCGTCCCCGGCGCACGGGAGGCCGAGGCCGTCGCCGAGCGCCTGCGCGGCAAGGGGATCGACGCCGCCGCCCTCTACGGCGCGATGGACGCCCGCAGCCAGGACGCGGTGCTCTCCGGTGCCGGGAGCGACTGCGCCGGACGCCGGGTCGTCGTCGCCACCGCCGTCGCCGAGAGCTCACTGACCGTGCCCGGAGTGCGGATCGTCATCGACGCAGGACTCTCCCGGGAACAGCGCCACGACAGCGGCCGCGACATGGGCGGCCTGGTCACCGTCAGCGAGTCCCGCGCCTCGGCCGACCAGCGCGCCGGACGCGCCGCCCGCCTCGGCCCTGGCCTGGCCGTGCGCGTCTTCCCCGAGTCCGACTGGCCCCGGATGCGCCCCTTCACCACCCCCGAGATTGCCACCGCCGACCTCACCGGCGCCGCCCTCACCCTGGCCTGCTGGGGCGCTCCCGGCGGCGAGGGCATGGCCCTGCCCGACGCACCCCCGGCAGCCTCGCTCGCCTCGGCCGTCGCCACCCTGCAGGCCCTGGGCGCCGTCGACGCCGACGGACGCGCCACCCACCGCGGCCGCCAGATGGCCGCCGTCCCCGCCGAGCCCCGGCTCGCCCGCGCCCTGCTCGACGCATCACCCCTGGTCGGGGCCCGCTTCGCCGCCGAGGTCGTCGCCATGCTGGCTGGCGACGAACGCGCTCCCGGCGCAGACCTGGAGGCCCAGCTGCGAGCCTTGCGCTCCGGCTCCCGCACCCCCGCCGGGCAGCGGTGGCGCCACGAAGCCGAGCGCCTGCAGCAGGTCGCCGAACGCTCCCACGGACTCCCGCTCGACGTGGCCGCGCCCACCGACCGTGCCCAGGCCCTCGGGCTGGTCGTCGCCCTGGCCCACCCCGACCGGATCGCGCGGCTTCGTGAACAGGGGGAGCGCGGCGGCTCCTGGCTGCTCGCCTCCGGCACCGGCGCCGTCCTGCCCCGCGGCAGCCACCTGGCCACCGCCGGGGTGGACTGGCTGGCCGTCGCCGAGGTGGGCCTGGCACACACCAGCGACGGATCGGGCGCGGTGATCCGTGCCGCGGCCCCCATCACGCAGGAACTCGCCGAACAGGTCGCCGCGCCGCTGCGCGTCAGCGAGACCCTTGCCACCTGGACCGGCGGCAAGATACGCGCCCGGCGCGTCGACCGGATCGGCGCCATCGAACTGTCCAGCACCCCCGTCGCCCCCACCGCCGAGGACGGGCGCGCCGCCGTCGTCGAGGCCCTGCGACGCGACGGGCTCGGCCTCGACGGTCCCAGCCTGCTCACCTGGCCCGAGCCCGCGCTGGCCCTGCGACGACGCCTGGCCCTGCTGCACCACCACCTCGGCGAGCCCTGGCCGGCGATGGATGCCGACTCCCTGCTCGAGGCGGCCGAGCTGTGGCTCGGCCCCGAACTCGACCGGCTCGCCCGCGGTGCCCGCGCCGAACAGCTCGACCTCACCAGCGCCCTGCGTCGCCTGTTGCCCTGGCCCGCCGCCACCCGGCTCGACGAACTGGCCCCCGAACGACTCGAGGTGCCCACTGGCTCCCACGTGCGGCTCGACTACCCCGAACACCCCGACGGGCGCGTGGTGCTGGCGGTGAAGCTGCAGGAATGCTTCGGACTGCTCGCCACGCCCACCGTCATCGACGGCCGCGTCCCGGTGCAGCTGCACCTGCTCAGCCCCGCCCGTCGCCCCCTGGCGATCACCGACGACCTGGCCAGCTTCTGGACCAATGCCTATCCGGGCGTGCGCGCCGAGAACCGCGGCCGCTACCCGAAGCACCCCTGGCCCGAGGACCCGCTGACGGCGCCTCCCCGCCGGGGAACGACCAGATCGGGACGGTGAGCAGGCCCTGGGGCGATACCCTCTGGCGGTTCCCACCCGTTCACGAGGAAGGGACCCCCATGGCTGACCGACTCTCCCAGCCACCGGTGGTCGTCGAACCGAAGAAGCCCAGGCGCGACAATACGCACTGGCCCTGCATCGAACCGTCGGTTTCCTGCAGTCGATGTTCAGCCCGCTGGTGGGCGAGCAAGTGCTGCAGATCCTCCATGCCCCGATGACCACGGCTACAGCGGCGAGGATGAGGTGAAGCTCGGCAGGATCCCGCGTCCGCTGGACACCCAGGGCCAGCTCCCCGCCACCCCCTACCCGATCCTGCCCGAGGATGGTGGCTCCAGCGCCGCACCCCGGCACTGAGCGGCACGCAACGACAAAGACCTCGGAAGATCTGGTCCCCTGGAGGGACCGGATCTTCCGAGGTCTTTTGGTGGGTGCCCAGTGGTGGTCAGCTGCACCGGCGGCAGCGGCTGGGCGAACCCTGCCACCCGAGGCGCCACAGCACCTCGGTGACCTGACGCGCCGTGGCGCAAGGACGGTGGGCGCAGTCGGTCCAGCCGAAGCGCAGGTGGTGCAGGCCCCGCAGGGCAGCGGCATTGTCCTTGGCCATGTCACGAAAGGCCCCAGTGCCCTCGTGCCCCAGCCGGCCGTCCAGCTCGACCACCAGGCCCAGCTCATAGACCACGTCGCGTCGCTGGCCTTCCCCGTCCACTTGGCGAATGCCTGCCGGCAGCTGGTGTGCCCTCTCCACATCGCGCAGGTATCGCACCTCCAGCGGGCTCTCCAGCCCTTCCTGGCTCTCGGCCAGTAGGTCTTCGAGCACTATCCGCTGGGGAAAACGCGTGCGCCTGCCGAGGGCTCGCCGCAGGGCCCGGCGGCTCATGCCGGCCCGACTGGCGGCCGTGACCAGCTCCTCCGCCGCCACCGGCTCGGCCGCGCAGGCATCGAGCACCGCCTCCTCGATGGGGCTGCGCGGCGGGTTCCCCCTGGGGCGCGGCAGGTGCAGGGTTCGGCGGAACTGCCAGACCTGCTGGTTGGCGCGGCGCACATGCTCGGGCAACAGGATCTCCACCACGGGAGGTTCACCCGCCACGCCAGCCAGCGCCAGGGCCGCGCGGCCCGCCACCTGGCTGCCCTCGCCTCCCAGCAGGACGCCGCCCCAGCCCAGGGCCCTCAGGTCTGCCTGCGCATGGTGGGTGAGGTAGATCCCGGGAGCGAGACGTCGCCACTGCCCCTGGTCCACCAAGCGCAGGAGCTGCTTGCGGGGCAGGCCGCAGCCGAGGGCCTGCTGGCGGGTGAGGACCCCCGCCTGGTGTCGTGCGAGGTCGAGGCTCTCGCGCAGCGGGTCGAAGTTCATGCCAGGAGCATGTGGCTGCGGCCTCGGCTGGGGTCATCCCAGCGGGCGTCTGTGGACGACGATTCCGGGCCTCCGGCGCCTGTGGACGAGGCCAGACGAAAAGATCTCGGAAGATCCGGTCCCCTGGAGGGACC
>NZ_JBHWOO010000191.1:0-2506 GCF_043424415.1 Luteococcus sp.
CGGCAGGCCCTGAACGTGGCGCGGATGCGGCTGCTCGGCGCCGAGGTGGTGCCCGTGACCCATGGCTCGCGCACCCTCAAGGACGCCATCAACGAGGCATTCCGCGACTGGGTCACCAACGTGGAGACCTCCAACTACATCTTCGGCACCGTCGCCGGGCCCCACCCGTTCCCCACCATGGTGCGGGACCTGCAGCGGATCATCGGCGAAGAGGCCCGCGCCCAGGTCCTCGACCGCGTGGGGCGCCTGCCCGACGCCGTGGTGGCCTGCGTGGGTGGCGGTTCCAACGCCATGGGCATCTTCCACGCCTTCCTCGACGACACCGAGCCCGGTGAACACGTGCGCTTGATCGGCTGCGAGGCCGCAGGCGACGGCGTGGAGACCGACTTCCACGCGGCCACCATCGGCCGCGGCACCCCCGGTGTGCTGCACGGGGCACGCTCCTTCCTGCTGCAGGACGAGGACGGCCAGACCATCGAGTCCCACTCGATCTCCGCCGGACTGGACTACCCGGGCATCGGGCCGGAGCACGCGTGGCTGGCCGACATCGGCCGTGCCGAGTACCGTGCCGTCACCGACGCCGAGGCGATGGACGCCTTCGCCCTGCTGTCGATGACCGAGGGCATCATGCCGGCCATCGAGTCCTCCCACGCCCTGGCCGGTGCCATCGCTCTCGGCAAGGAGCTGGGCAAGGACGCCGTGATCCTGGTGAACCTCTCCGGACGCGGCGACAAGGACGTCCACACCGCCTCGGAATGGTTCGGCCTGCTGGACGGCGACCCCGCCGACGAGTCCGACGACGGCACGGGTCCAGACGGCACCGACCCGGAGGACGCCGCAGCCACTGGCACCGACGGCTCCGTCCGTCACGGCCGCGCGGACCTCACGCCGCTGCGGGACCTGGCCCGCACCACGATGGATGCCGCCACCGCCGGCACGGAGGAGGACGCATGAGCGAGCACGCGCACGGCGACAGGCTGCGATCGGCGCAGGTGCTGGAGCGCACCCGCACCGAGGGCCGCGCCGCACTGATCGGCTACCTGCCCGTGGGATACCCCGACCTGGCTGGCTCGATCGATGCCGCCCGCACCCTGATCGACCACGGCGCCGACATGATCGAGCTGGGCCTGCCCTACTCCGATCCCGTCATGGACGGCCCCGTCATCCAGCGCGCCGCCACCGCGGCCCTCGCCGGAGGGGTGCGCAACCGCGACGTCATCACTGCGGTGGAGCAGCTCTCCGGCCGCGGCGCCGCGATCCTGGTGATGAGCTACTGGAACCCCGTGCTGGCATACGGCGTGGACGCCTTCGCCCGCGACCTCGCCTCCGCAGGCGGCGCCGGGCTGATCACCCCGGACCTCATCCCCGACGAGGCCGGAGACTGGCTCGCCGCCTCCGAGACCCACGCACTGGACCGCGTGTTCCTGGTGGCACCCAGTTCACCGCGGGACCGGCTCGACCACGTCGTCGAGTACACCTCCGGTTTCGTGTACGCAGCCAGCACCATGGGGGTCACCGGCACCCGCGCCACCGTCTCCGCCGCCACCGAGGGCCTGGTCCAGCGCACCCGCGACGCCGGCGCCCGGAACGTGTGCGTGGGACTGGGGGTCTCCACCGGGGACCAGGCAGCCCAGGTGGGTGCCTACGCCGACGGTGTGATCGTGGGCTCCGCCTTCGTGCGCACCCTGCTGGAGGCGCAGGACGCCGGCCGCGGCAACGACCTCACTGCTCTGGCGGCAGTGGCGGACGACCTGCGTGCGGGCGTGGACCGAGCGCGCACCGGCAACCGGCCCACTGCCGGCTCCGCCGAGGGCCGCGCATGAGCCTCGCCCTGATCCCCAGCCCCCCGATCTCCGCGATCTCCCTGGGGCCGCTGACCCTGTACTTCTACGCCGTGTGCATCCTGGCCGGTATCGGGGTTGCCCTGTGGTGGGCCACCAGGCGGTGGGAAGCGCGCGGCGGCAACGGCGACGACCTCTTCGACATCGTGTTCGTGGCCGTGTTCGCCGGGATCATCGGCGCCCGCGTCTGGCACGTGCTCACCTCCCCGGCACCGTTCTTCGGTCCCGGTGGGGACCCGGTCTCCGCGCTGTACATCTGGGAGGGGGGCCTGGCGATCTACGGGGCCGTGGCCGGCGGTGCCCTGGCCGTGTACCTCATGGCCCGCGCCAAGGGTGTGTCCTTCACGGCCCTGGCCGACACCATCGCCCCCACCCTGATGGTGGCGCAGGCGATCGGTCGGCTGGGCAACTGGTTCAACCAGGAGCTGTACGGCCCGCCCACCGACCTGCCCTGGGGCTGGGACATCACCTGCGTCACCAACGGCGACCGCATCGGCGGCTGCGAACCCGGCACCTACCACCCGACCTTCCTGTACGAGCAGCTGTGGCTGCTGGCAGGCATGGCACTGCTGCTGTTCCTCTCCCGCCGCCTCCACCTCGCAGGCGGTCGCGTGTTCTGGGCGTACGTAGCGATCTACTCCACCGGGCGCGCCTTCATCGACGCC
>NZ_JBHWOO010000192.1:0-2581 GCF_043424415.1 Luteococcus sp.
GACTTGGGGTGCGTCTGGTCGGCTGGGATGCGGGGCTCAGCGGCCCTCCTCCTGGCGCCACCGCTCGGCAGCGCGCTCCAGCCCCTCATGGGCGGGATGGCTGGGCCCCGGCCCGTGCAGTTCATCGCGCTCGAGGCTCGCGGCACGCACGTCGTCGGACAGCACCACCAGGCTGACCAGCATCACGGCGAAGCCCAGCAGGCCCACCACGGGGTGCACCTGCATTCCGCCGAAGAGCCCGGCCAGGCCCACCAGCAGACCGGCGACGCATCCTCCAACACGACGGGCGTGGACCTCGCCGCCGGGGCCCGGACGCAGGGCTGCACGGCCGCCGCGGGCGGGGACCGCCGACAGCCCGCCCCTCAACCGCTGTGCGAGCGTCGGATCATCCGCCGCAAGGGAGGCCTCCAGCTGGTCGAGCAGCTGCTGCTCGTGCTCGGACAGAGCCATCACAAGCCTCCTGGGGTCAGTCGTGCAGCGACGACGCGGCACGTGGTGAGGCCCAGTGTAGGCTCGTCTCCCCCGCTCGCCAAGGACCCCCGGACAGGCTCAGCGACGGGTCAGGCTGGCCCGCTGCACCGCCGCCGGGCCGAAGCGGCTCACCACCTCGTCGGCCACCAGCTCCACCTCCCTCATCCCCCGGTCGGGGGCATCCAGCGGCAGCTGCTGGAAGGCCCGGTCCTGTTCCACCAGTTGCTCCACCCGCACCCCCACCCGTCGGATCCGGGCCCGCTGCAGGTTCAGCCGGCAGAAGGCCCGCCAGGCCCCGTCGAAGATCTCGTCGGTGACATCGCTGGGCCCTTGCAGGGTGACCGAGCGGCTGATCGTGGTGAAGTCACTGAACCTCACCTCCACCTGCACCTGGCGACCCAGCAGGCCGGCACGGCGCATCCGGGAGGCCACCCGGGCACTCAGCCGCAGCACCTCCAGTCGCACCAGGCGCGGATCGTCGGTGTCACGGGCGAAGGTCTCCTGGGCCCCCATCGACCGCTCGGTCTGCTCCGGCACCACCCGACGCGCATCCCGCCCCCAGGACAGCTCGTGGAGGCTCCCCCCCAACTGCACCCCGAAGGCGCGCTGCAGGGTGCCGCGCGGGGTGTGGGCCAGGTCGGCGACGGTGCGCAGTCCCAGCTGGTGCAGCTTGCCGGCCGTCGACGGCCCCACCCCCCACATGGCCTCCACAGGCAAGGGGTGCAGGAAGTCGACCACCTGTCCCGGCGGGACGCACACCAGCCCGTCGGGCTTGGCCTGCCTGCTGGCCAGCTTGGCGACGAACTTGGTGGGGCCGATCCCCACCGAGCACGGCACCCGCTGCTCGTCGGCCACCTGGGCGCGCAGCAGCTCCCCGATGGCCACCGGGGAGCCCAGCCGACGGATCGCACCGGTGACGTCGAGGAAGGCCTCGTCGATGCTGGCCGGCTCCACCTGCTCGGTGATGGTGCGCAGGATCGCGAAGACCCCCTTCGAGACCAGCTGGTAGGTGTCGAAGTCGGGTGCCACCGCCACCGCCTGTGGGCACAGCCGCCGGGCCCGCGAGGAAGGCATCCCGCCCTCGATGCCGTAGCGCCTGGCCTCGTAGTTGGCGCTCAGCACCACACCGCGGTGCTCGCCGCCCACGTACATCGGCCGGCGCACCAGCTCGGGGCGCCGCGCCATCTCGACGCTGGCGTAGAAGGCGTCCATGTCCACGTGCAGGATGACGCGGGAGATGTCCGGCCGCCCGCCGGCCTCGCGCGTCATCGCCCACCACTTCCCGGCGAGGAGTGCCACAGCTTGCGCGGGGCCTGGGCGCCCGAGATCCCGGCCGGCCTGATGTCGGCATAGGGCGACTGGACGAAACCACTGGGATGCACCAGCATCCGGCGCGGACCGGGATCGGGCAGCGGCTCGGGACGGTGGTCGACCAGCTGGCGCACCAGGGCCAGCGCCTCGACCCGCCCCGCGCCCCGGTCGAGGGCCTCGCGCCAGATCCGGTGCAGTTCCATCAGGTCCCAGGCCCCGGTGGCCCGCAAGGAGACCCCCCGCGGCCCGGTGCGTCGCAGCTCGCCGCGCACCACCAGCAGCCAGCTGGTGAAGACCGTCGGGGCGTAGTGGCCCTGCGCGTCCTCGAAGAAGGTGGCATCCACCGGACCCGAGGCATCGTCCAGGGTGAGGAAGACCACCCGTCGTCCGCTGCGCACCGGGGGCGTCTGGGTGGCCACCTTCACTCCCGCCACCAGGTGCTCCGAGGCCTGGCGTCGCCCCAGCAGCTCGCCCGAGCGGGTGGTGCCCAGTTCGTCGAGCAGCTCCCGGTAGGGCTCCACGACGTGCTGGCTGACGTCCATGCCCAGGATCTCCAGCTCCGCGGCCAACCGCTCGGACTCGTCCATCTCGGGCAGGCCGGTGGCCACCACGTCGGCCGGCGGGAGCCATCCGTCGCCCGCCCCGGACGAGGCGGGCTCGGAGGACGCCTGCGCTGGAGGTGGCTCGGTGAAGTCCAGTGCCAGCTGCACCCCCTGGAGCGCCTGCGCGCGACGGCCGGGGACCGCCTCGCTGCGGGCCTGGCGGCGGGCCAGCTCGCGCGGGTCGTCGCCCAGCACCA
>NZ_JBHWOO010000193.1:0-24310 GCF_043424415.1 Luteococcus sp.
TATTTGGGTTGTACTTTGCCGCTGCGATGAACGACTTTTTTATCTGACGCTTTCGGGAGTCTGGCTTGGAGGTAAGGCCGTCTTTGTAGAACTTGAACTGATAGATCAATCGGCGGTCGGGATATTCGACGACGCAATCGCGCCCCCCATCTCCCCCGGAATCATCGGGCGACCAGACGCAGTCGGCGTCAGCATGCTCTCTTTTAAGTAGAGCTTCCATGAAGTCGCTGAACTCTCGCTCTGTATCAAAGCGTTGCCATGGGGCATCCAGCTTCACTGGGGGATCTTGCATCGGTAGGGACCTTCTTCGTCGCGGGTGTGACTGGATGCGGGCATGGGCGATTCCGCAGCGGGAGGTTTAGCTGCGCTGCGCGGTAGAACTCCGGATCCACGCTAAGTATTCGGGACTTGCGTCGATGGGCATACAAACAATTTGCGGAAGCTGATATGGGTGCAGTTCTTTTACTCGCGCTATTATCGACGGAAAGGCCGCCCGCACCGTGTGCAGCAAGGCAAGAGATTCGGCGTGATCCTGTACAGCCTCATTCCACCAGTAGATCGACCGGATTTGCGGAGTGATGTTGGCGGAGGCTGCGAGGCGCTCATTCACTAGTGTCCGGCACAGGGCACCAAGCTGATTCTCGTTCGGGCCCGAGATCGCCACGGCAATGGGGTTATCCTGCATTGGGATCGTCCTTCGCTATGGCGAGCGCCTTTTCTTGGGTGCGAGCCATGCTGCCTCTCCCAGCCAACAGCCCGTCATAACTGATGCCCGTCCACAATCCCTCGGCGTGCAAGCCTTGCGGGTTCAGTCTGAATATCAGGGTCCCCTTGGAACGCGACGCGCCGTCGCTGGCCACATACCACCCCAGCAGAGTGTCGTTGTCCCACAGGCGCAGCTCCCCGCGCCACGCGTAGTACCCGTCCTCAAGTTCGCCGTCGCCACGCTCGGCCACCAAGACCAGGCGGTCGTTCTTCTGGGCAACGTGGACCCTCTGGACGGTGTAGTACTCCACACCGTCCTTCCAGGTCTGCCACGACATGTACCAGTCCCCCGAGAGGTCCAAGCCGTCGCTGTAGCTGCCGGCGAGCTCGTCCAAGGTTATGTCGAGCGCGTTCGCGATCTTCTGTGCGACGTTGAGGGCTGGCTGCTGCTCCCCCGCCTCGTACCGGGCAATCTGGCGCACTGCCACCTCGGCCTGCTGCGCGAGCTGCGCTTGCGACATGCCCAGGCGAGCGCGGCGCGCGCGAATGACGTCTGCCATGTCCATAAGGACATGATGCCTGACCAAGCAATAAATGCTCCACATATTCGGGGTGCGGTGTCGCCTGGGTCGCCGCTCGACGCCAGCATGCGGAACACCGAGAACATGCAATGACGTAAACGTCTGCAATGGATGCCTAGAACGTCTTGCGCTGGCGGCTGCCGTGCTGCAAGATGACGCATACGTCCGGTCGAACGGTCGGATGTGTCACGAAGGAGTGGTCATGGCAATCTCGCGCAAGCTTCCCGTCGACAACGAGACGCTCTTCCCGGGCGGCGCTCTGCTTCCCAGCGGGGAGGTGCCGCGTCCGGCGGTCGAGTTCAACGCGCCGAAGCGTCCGGATGGCAGCAAGCCGCAGCAGATCGACCCGGACACCGGTCTGCCGTTGTGGCAGATCACCGTGTTCGACAACGATCCGACCGTCCACGGCAAGAACAAGGCCGTCACGGTCAAGATCGCCGCTCGTCACCAGCCTGTCCCGCCGGCCAATCCGGGCAACCTGCCCGTCATCCCGGTCACCTTCGAGGGGCTGACTGTCGGCGCCTACGTCGAGAAGAACGGCGAGTACTCGCGCGTTGCCTGGTCCATCCGCGCGACCGGATTCAAGGAGACCACCCAGACCACCCGTGACCAGGGCAAGGCGGCCTGATCATGTCCGTGGTGAGCGTGGCCCGCCCCTCGAGGCTGGTGTGGCGCCGGGCAGGCCGGGGCGTGTGGGGGTCGGTGACGCTGTCGTGCCGGTTCCTGGCCCGCCTCGGCAAGGGAGCTTGGTACTCGCGGTTGTGGCTGGCCACCTGTTACGTCGGCTGGCTGACGTCGCTGTTCGTGGTGGCGATCGACAGTCGCGCCGCTTACGTTGGCATGTGGGTCGCGCTGGCACTGTGGGTGGTTCCGCTGGTCGTCGGGGTGCTCTGGTCTCTGGTCAACCCGTTCACGTTCGACCGGTGGGTGGCCGGGCCGTGGCGTCGTCACCAGTGGCGCCGGTGGGCCCGGAAGAACTGGGACGAGCTGGCCCGCGAATGTGGGCTGTCGGTGCAGCGCACCCGCGTCGAGAAGGTCACCCGCAAGATCCGGGTCGGTGACCACACCGAGTACGTCCGCGAGCCCCGCGAGGTGAAGCACTGGGTAGCGCCGTACCTGTCGCGCGTCGAGACCCGTGGCGACCTGCTGGTGCTGCGCGTCCGCGCCCGCATCGGGCAGACCCTGGAGGAGATCGAGGCCGCCGTCCCCGCCCTGCAGGTCGCCGCCGCGGCCACCTCGGGCCGGTGCGCCTTCGTCTCCGAGTGCCAGGTGGAGGTGCAGCTCATGATGCGCAACGCCCTCGCCTCCGGCCGTGAGGCGTCGATCATTACCCGCGACGACATCGACACTCTGGGTGTCGTCGCCGCCGGCCGTACCCAGTCCGGTGCCACCTGGCGCCTACAGGTGATCGGGCGGCACACGCTGATCGTGGGCGCGTCCGGCTCGGGCAAGGGTTCGCCGATGTGGTCGGTGGTCGGGAACCTGGCCCCGGCCGTTCCTACGGGAGAGGTGCAGCTGTGGGGCATCGACCTCAAGCACGGCCTCGAACTGTCCATGGGCAAGCAGCTCTTCTGCTGCATGGCCACCACCCCCACCCAGGCGTTGGAGGTGTTGCGCCAGCTCCACAGGGTGATCGAAGCCCGCGGTTCGGTGATGGCCGGTGTCTCACGCCTGCACCAGCCCCGCCCCGGCGACCCGCTACACGTCCTGGTCATTGACGAGCTGGCCGTGCTCACCTCCTACGGTCCGCCCGAGGTCGTGAAGGAGGCCTCCCGGTTGTTGTCGGAGGTGCTCACCCAGGGCCGCGCCCTCGGCGTCGTCGTGCTCGCCGCCGTGCAGGACCCGCGCAAAGAGATCGTCGGCATGCGAAACCTGTTCACGCAGGCCCTCGCGCTGCGCCTCAACAGCTCCACCGAGACGCGCATGGTGCTGGGTGACGAGACCACCCGCGTGGCTCCCGCGCACCGCATCCTGCGCTCGCAGCAGGGCACCGGTTGGATCCAGGACGAGGACGGCACCTTCGACAAGGTCCGCGCCGACTACTGGCCCGACAAGACCATCCGCGAGGTCGCCCGCCTGTATCCGTCCCCCGTGGTGGTCGAGCTGCCCACCGAGCAGCAGGTTGCGGAAGCAGCGCTGTCGTCGGCGCCCAAAATCACCAACGCTCCTGACGGCAACGCTGCATCCCAGGACGTCATGCCCAGAGCGCGCAAGCCCCGGGCCCCGCGCAAGCCCCGGCAGCCTCGCAACAGTGGCGGGCAAGGTCATTTCGACAAGCTCAAGGACCGTGGCGAGCCCCTCAACAGGCTCGGGGAGCGGGAGGGACAGGCGGCATGACCACTCTTGCGGGGGCTCACTTCGACGGGTTCGGTGAGGCATCCCCTCTCGACCTCGATCTGAGCCCCCGCATGGCCGCCCAGCTCCTCGACCGCATCAAGGACGGCACCTTCGATGCCTTCGCCACCGCTGCCGCCCACGTCGGCCACTGCGCGCACCCCATCCGCCTGTCCGGTTCCACCACCCGGATCGACGCCGCGACGGGTGAGGTGTTGAGCGTCTTCCGGTCCGCCGACCAGCCCCTCGGCGTCCTATTTCAGCGCTGCGGCAACCGCCGCGAATCCGTCTGCCCGTCGTGCTCCCGCCTGTATGCCCGCGACACCTTCGAGGTGATCCGCTGCGGCGTCCAGGGCGGCAAGAACATCCCCGAGACCGTGGCCGACAATCCCCTGGTCTTCCTCACTCTCACCGCCCCGTCCTTCGGCCCGGTACACGGCACCCGCGGCGGGAAGCCCTGTCACCCGCGCCGCGAAGGCCGGCTCTGCCCCCACGGCAGGCCCCAGTGGTGCAACCTGCGGCACGATGAGAACGACACGCTGCTCGGGCAACCCATCTGCCCCGACTGCTACCGCTACGACCATCACCTGATGTGGCAGTGGTGGGCCCCCGAACTGTGGCGACGCTTCACCATCACCCTGCGTCGCCACCTGGCCACCGCGCTCGGTGTGGCCCCTTCCAAGATCAACGACGCGTGCTCGGTGCAGTTCGCCAAGGTCGCCGAGATGCAGACCCGCGGAGCCGTCCACTTCCACGCCCTGATCCGCCTCGACGGCCCTGTCGCCCAGGGCATCGGTGCCCCCGCACCTGCCGGGATCAGCTCCGACCTCCTCGCCCAGACAGCCCGCGACGCGGCCTGTGCGGTCTCCTACGTCGCTCCCGCGCCTCATGCGTCCATCCGTCCGGCACTGCTCGTCTTCGGCGCTCAGGTCGACGCGAAGCCCGTCCGCACCAGCCACCGACCGGACGACCCGGATGGTGAGCTGCAGCCCGCCCAGGTGGCCGGCTACCTCGCCAAGTACGCCACCAAGGACGCCACTGCGGCCAAACACGCCGACACGTCGAACCCGCACCTCGACCGCCTCGTCACCCTGTGCCGGATCTGGTCCGGCCACGCCAAGAGCCGCGACGCCCTCCGCCGCACCGGCCACGTCCTGACCGAACCTGTCGGCAAGGACGGCCTCGACGTGTACGCGCACCTGGGCAAGTGGTCGCACGAACTCGGCTTCCGCGGCCACTTCTCCACCAAGAGCCGCCGCTACTCCATCACTCTGGGCGCTCTGCGACGGGCCCGTGCCCGCTTCCAGTCACTCATGGCCGACCAGCAGCGCACCGGCCGGCACATCGACTGGTCCACTGTCGACCTGCTTGCCGACGACGAGGACGACGACACCACCCTCGTCCTGCGCGACTGGGCCTATGACGGCACCGGCTGGGACACCACCGCCGACGCGGCGCTTGCCCTGGCTGCTGCCGCCCGCGCCCGCGAATACGCGCAATGGAAGGCCGCAACCACACACCCCCACCACTCAAAGGAGAGCTGAACCATGACCACCACCCTCACCAAGCCGGCCGCCGGCATCGTGTCGGAGTACCTGACCAGCGAAGAGCTTTCGCAGTGGATCCGCGTCTCGCCGTCCACCCTGTGCCGCTGGCGCAAGACCGGACAGGGGCCGCGCTGCACCTGGCTGTCGTCCACCTGCCCCCGCTATCTGCGCGCCGACGTGGAGGCCTGGCTGAGGCGGGCTGCTGCGTGAGCATCGAGAAGACCCCGAACGGACGCTGGCGGGCCCACCTCAAGAGCGGACGAGTCAAGGTGGCATCCCGCACCTTCGACACCCGCCGCGAGGCGAACGCCTGGCTCACCCGCGAACGAGCGGCGCTTGCCGGTGGCGTCGATCCCCGCGCCGGCAAGGAACGGGTGCGCGACCTTCTCCCCCGCTGGCTCGAGATCCGGCGGACCACCGTCGCGGTGAAGACCTGGCAGACCGACCGCGAGCTGCTGCGCCTCGTCCCGACCAGTCTGCAGGCCCTGCAGGTCTCGGCGGTCAGTGGCCGCGAGGTGGCCCGCTCCTTCGAGGCGCTGCTGTCCCGTGGGCTCGGGCACACCTCCGTGGTGCGCTACCGCGCCAGCCTGTCGGTCTTCTTCGCCTGGTGCGTGCGGGAGAAGCTGATCGCCACCAACCCCGTCACGGCCGTCCGGGTGCCCAAGAGTTCCGCCCCACCCGTCGAGCTGCACCCCTTCACCGAGGACGAGCTCGAAGCCGTCCACGACGCCTGGGCGCTGCGTGACCCCCGTCTGGCCGACGTGATGCTCGTCCTCGGCTGGACCGGACTGCGCTGGGCCGAAGCCCGTGAGCTGCGAGTGGGTGACGTCGTGGAGGTGCCCAGCCCGGCCCTGCTGGTGCGTCGCTCGGCTCCCGAGGGTGTCGGCGTGAAGGCCACCAAGAGTGGCCGCTCGCGTCGCGTGCCCGTCGCCAACCGGGTGCTGCCGATCATCAAGCGGTTCACCCTGGGCAAGGGGCCGGACGACCTGCTGCTCACCACCTACATGGGCGCCCAGCTGCACCGCAACGCCGTCGTCCGGACCCTCGACTGGAAGACGACCGGCCAAGGCCGACGCATCCACGACCTGCGCCACACCGCTGCCTGCCTGTGGCTGGCCCGTGGCGTCGACCCGGGGACCGTGCAGGCATGGATGGGCCACGAGTCCATCGCCACCACGAACCGGTACCTGCACCACCTGGGGACCGCCGCCGACATTGCCGGTCTGGCAAGGCTCAATGCTGGGCCCGATGAGGGGCTGGGGACCGCCGGGGGCCCGCGAGAGGTGTCGCAATGACCCAGAAATCGAAAGAACCCCGCATGACCGGAAATGTTCTTCCTAGTCAGCGAGGTTTCTTGCTGGTGGAGCATAGGGGATTCGAACCCCTGACCTTCTCATTGCGAACGAGACGCGCTACCAACTGCGCCAATGCCCCTTGTGAACTTGTTGCTGCGTGAACAGCGGATACAGCCTAGCACCCGTCGGGCGGGGCAGGGAAACCGGCGCTCACTCCCCCACGACCCGCGGCCGCTCGTCGACCTGCTCGGCCAGCGAGCCGTACTCCCTCTCGGGTGCCTCGGCCACGACGGGGTTGCGCCGGAAGGACTGGGTCGGCTCCGGCGCGGACAGATCGATGGTGCGCACTGTGCGCGGCACCATCGGCTTGCTGACGTAGGTGGGCATGGTCACCGGGATCGGATCCCACAGGCTGCCGTTGAGGCCCTCCACCGGGGCGCTGATCTCGATCGACAGCTCACGGGAGTCCTCGGTTCCGGCGGCGGAGCGCAGGCCGGCCGGCACCTCGAAGCTGATGGTGTCCTCGCGCCAGTCGGGCTCCAGGGAAGCCAGGCGCTCGTCCAGACGAGCATTGAGCTTCACCACGCTGTAGCGGCACAGGCCGAGGAAGACCGGCAGCAGCACAGCCAGGACCACCGGCGCATACCAAGCGGCTTGGTCCAGGGCGACGAGCACACCGGCACCGACGGTCAGGCCAGCCAGGCCGAGCAGGATGCGGCGGCGGCGACGGGCGGCGGTGCTGGCCTCACGGTGAATTTCGGCGCGGACGGCGCGGCGCATCAAGGGTGTCGAGACCTCGCTCTGGTCACCCTCCAGGGCGACGACGGAACGGGCGACCACCTGGCGAGGCTCCGTGAGCCCCTGCAACACGTCGAAATCCTCGTTGTCAGAAGGATCCCGCTTCGCGAGAAAGGACGGCACGAGGTAGGCAATCCACGCCAAGGCCATTGCCACCAAGATGAGTCCCGTCACGGGGCCAAGCGTACTGGCTCATGGTCCGCAGACCATCACTCAACCAGGCGTGTTGCACCCTTTGGGATGATTTCTTGGACTCAGGCGCCAGTTCGGAGGTGTCCGGAGAGCCAGCGGGGCGTATCGGAGGCCAGGAAGGGGCCCAAGAGGCCGTCGGGAACGTCCTCGGTGCAGACGGCGAAACTGCGATGGTCGCGCCACTGCCCGTCGATGTGCAGGTAGCGCTCACGGATGCCCTCGTCGCGCAGGCCCAGCTTCTCGACCACACGCAGGCTCTTGGCGTTCTCGGGCCGGATGTTGACCTCCATCCGGTGCAGGCCCAACGTGATGAAGCAGTAGTCGGTGCCGAGCGCCAGCGCCGTCGGCATCACGCCCCGCCCCGCCAGCGCCTGGTCCACCCAGTAGCCGGCATGGGCAAAGTTCGCCGAGCCCCAGGTGATGCCACTGATCGTCAACTGCCCCGCCAGCGGAAGCCTGCGCCCCGGTGTCGACTCACGCGGCCAGTGTTCGTCCCAACAGATCACGAAGGCCAGGGTGCGCAGCTCACGCGCCTGGCGGTCGAAGTTCTTCACCATCCCGACGAAATCGGTCGAGGTGGCGCGGCCACCCGACGGCATCGTCGCATCCCACGGGCCATTCCAGACGGCATTGCGCTGACGCACCTCGTGCCAGGAGCTGCGGTCGCGGCGGTGGACGGGACGAAGCACCACCGGTCCGCAGCGCACTTCCACCGGCCACGAGTGCTGCGCCGGGAAGCGCACGCCGAGCGCCTGCAGCAAGGACTCGGGATCACTGGCCACCTGCGGCGGCGCGGTGTCGGACACCACGCTCAGGCGCCGTCGACGGATCAGGTGGTGCTCCATCAGTGGTCCCCGCCCGCGGCCTGCGCCACGGCATGCGGCAGCACCTGGTCCAGCACCCACAGGGCGTCGCGCACTCCCCCGACCGAGCCGGGAAGGTTCACCACGATGCAGCCGTCCACCATGCCCGCCAGCCCGCGCGAGAGCACCGCGGTGGCCACACCCTGCTCCAGCCCGCGACGGGCGATCCAGTCGGCCAGGTGCGGCAGCTCACGGGTCAGCAGCGGGGCGGTCACCTCGGGTGTCAGGTCGCGCGGCCCCAGGCCGGTGCCGCCAGTGGTGAGCACCACGACGGCACCGGAGTCGACGGCGCTTCGGATCTGGGTGCCCACCTGCTCCCCGTCGGGGACCACCACCACCTCGGCCTCGAAACCCATCGCCTGCAGGCCCTCGACGGCCAGCGGTCCGGAACGGTTGGCGTAGACGCCGGCGGCGGCACGGTCGGAGGCGGTGATGACCACCGCGCGTCCCAGGCTCGCCGCGCGGGCCAGGTTCGTCGCACCGGCCGGGCTCACCGTCCGTCCTCCTGCTCGGTCCAGTCGCCGCTGCGCCCGCCACTCTTCGCAGTGACGCGCACGTCGGTGAGCCGGGCGTGCTTGTCGACGGCCTTCACCATGTCCACCAGGCCCAGTGCCGCAGTGCAGACGGCGGTGAGGGCCTCCATCTCGACGCCGGTGCGGTGCGTGGTGCGCACGGTCGCGACGATCTCCACCCCCACCTCGTTCGGGTGCAGGGTGACGTCGACACCGGTCAGCGGCAGCGGATGGCACAGCGGGATGAGGTCGCTGGTCTTCTTGGCACCCATCACACCGGCAATGCGCGCCACGGCCAGGGCGTCGCCCTTGGGCAGGCTCTGGTCGCGCAGCGCCTCGCGGCACTGCGCGCTGAGCAGCACCATGCCCTTGGCGGTGGCGCTGCGGGCGGTCACCTGCTTCTCGCTGACGTCGACCATCCGCGCCTCACCCTTCTCGCTCAGGTGCGGGAAGGGGTGCGGCTCGGATCCGGCTCGCGCGACGTCGGGAACCATGTCGTCGACCGAGCTGGGACGAAAGGGTGGGCGCTCAGTCATGGTCGAGCCTCCAGACCATCACGCGGTCGCCGGCGTGGACCAGGTCGATGTCCTCGTCCAGCAGCACCAGGGCATTGCAGTGGGCCAGGTCCCCCAGCAGGTGCGAGGAATGTCCTCCCACGAGGTCGACCACGCGACGGCCGCGCTCCTCGCGCACCACCGCCCGTCCGAACTGGAGCTTGCCCTTGACCGACTGCATCGGGGACCCTGCCACGCATGGCACGGGCGTGTGACCCACCGGCTCCACCCCCATCAGGCGCCGGATCAGGGGCCGCACGAAGGCCTGGAAGCTGACATAGGCACTGACCGGGTTGCCCGGCAGCATCACCATCGGCACCCTGTCCTCACCAATCAGGCCGAAGCCCTGTGGCTTGCCCGGCTGCATCGCCACCTCGGCGAAGTCGCACAGGCCCAGGGTGGGCATCACCTGCTTGACGACGTCATGGTCGCCCTTGCTGACCCCGCCGGTGGTGACCAGCAGGTCGGCGCGGATCAGCTGGTCGCCGATCACCTCGCGCACCGTCTCGGGATCATCGCTGGGCACCTGGACACGCCACACCTGCGCGCCCTCGGCCTTGGCGGCGGCCGCGATCATGAAGCCATTGGCGTCGTGGATCTGCCCCGGGGTGGAGATCGTGCGGCCCGGCTCCACCAGTTCGGCGCCGGTGGAGACCACCACGACGCGCGGGCGCGGACGGGCCAGTACCTTGTCGATGCCCGCCCCGGCCAGCAGGCCGATGCTGCGGGCATCCAGCACCTGCCCGCGGTGCATCAGCCGGTCCCCGTCGCGGATGTCGGAGGCGCGACGGCGCACGTACGCGCCCTCCTCCACGGCCTCGTAGACCTTCACCTTCTCCTGCCCGCCCTGGCCGGCGGCGGCATCGGTGAACTCGATCGGCACGACGGCGTCGGCGCCCTCGGGAATGGGAGCACCGGTCATGATCTTGATCGCGCTGCCCTCGGCGAGCGCCTCACTGCCTGCCTCTCCCGCCGCGAGGTGGGCGACCACCGGCAGCACCAGCGGCTCGCCCTGGGTGGCTGCGGCGACGTCGGCGGCGCGCACCGCGAAGCCGTCCATCTGGGAGTTGTCGAAGGCCGGCAGGTCGGTCTCGGAATCGATGTCCTCACACAGGGCCAGGCCCCACGCGTCGAGCAGGTTCATGCCGAAGGGGGGCAGCGGCTCCACCAGGCTGAGCAGGTAGTCGCGATGGTCCTCCATGATGCGCATGCCGCTCGCACCGGGGGCGGGGGGCTCGGGGAGCGTCGGCGCCGGTTCCGGCTCGACGGGCTCCGGCTCCTCCACGATCTTCTTGCGACCAAACAATGCCATGGCGCCTACGATAGGCGAATGGGCATCGTCGACTCAGAAGGACTCTCCAAGCAGCAACGCCGCCAGCAGGTCATCGAGCGACGACAGGCCCGACCGGCCTCCGAGCGACTGGATGACGACCGCGCCCGCACCGGCCTGGTGCTGGCCGCACTGCGCGGGGTGGAGCCGTCGACGATCTCGATCTACCTCTCCGTGCCGCCGCACGCCACACGCCCCGAACCGGGCACCATCGAACTGGCCACGGCGCTGTGGACCCTGGGTCACAAGGTGATGTGCCCGGTGCTCTCCCCCACCCCCGACGGCCCGCGCCATGACCCGGCCTGGGCCTGGTTCGACGGCCCGGCCACCCTGCGCCCGGGACTGTGGGGCATCCCCGAACCCACCGGGCAGGCGCACGGCAACGAGCTGCTGGCCCAGGCCGAGCTGGTGATCTGCTCGGGGCTCTCCGGCACCCGCGACGGACGCCGCCTGGGCGTGGGCGGCGGCTGGTACGACCGTGCCCTGTCCGCGGTGGACGAGCGCGCCCAGGTGTGGATGCTGCTGAACGAGGACGAGCTGGCCGACGACCTGCCCACCGAGCCGCACGACCGCCGGGTGGACATGGTCGTGCTCCCCAGCGGACTGGTGCGCTGCCACTGAGCCGACCCGGATACAACGATCCGGACGCGCCAAGCGACGATTTCTGCTGGCCCCGACCTGCTCGATAGACTCTGGCGGCCCCGCCCCCGCCACCAGGGAGCGGCCAGTGAGGATTGAGATGCCTACCTACCAGTACCGCTGCACCGAGTGCGGCTCCGAGATCGAGCGCGTGCAGAAGTTCAGCGACCCCGCCCTGACCGTGTGCGAGAGCTGCGGTGGCACCCTGCGCAAGGTGTACAACGCCGTGGGTGTCGTGTTCAAGGGTTCCGGCTTCTACGCCACCGACAACCGCACCAAGGGTTCCTCGGCGGCGGCCTCGTCGAGCTCCAGCAGCGACAAGGCCGCCTCCTCGAGCGAGTCGAGCAGCAGCTCCTCCTCGAAGGACTCCACCAGCAGCTCGTCATCCACAGCCAGCAGCGACTGACCCTGCCTGTGCACGGCTGACCGCCAGATCCTCACGACCCACACACTGTGGGCGTGAGGATTTCTGATTTCGGGGCCTCGGTGGCCCGGGCGGTGCGTTGGCACCGCCGCCCGCTCGCTGCACTCTGTGCGGCCTGTGCCGTGTTGCTGGCGCTCACGGTGCTGCGCCCGGCGCCTGCCGCCACCGTCGACGTCCTGGTGGCGGCCCGTGCCCTGCCCGCGGGCAGTTCCCTGGCTGCGGGCGACCTGCGACTGGCCCATTACCCACCCGCGCTGGTTCCCGACGGGGCCCTGGATGATCCGGGACGGCTCACCGGCCGGGTGCTGGCCTCGCCGGTCGACGCTGGGCTGCCGCTGACCGAGCAGTCGGTGGTGGAGGCCGGGCAGGCCACGCGCAATGGTGAGCTGCTGGTGCCCTTCCGGGTGCAGGACCCGCAGGTGCTGGCGATGGTGCGGGTGGGTGACCGGGTGACGGTGGTCTCGCCGGGCGAGGACGGGCAGGCGGTGACGCTGGCCAGTCGGGTGCGGGTTGCCTCGGTCCCACCGGCGGGCGGGGGTGGCGGCTCGGACCAGGGCCTGCTCGTGGTCAGCGCCGATCCCGAGACGGCCAGCAGACTCGCGGCCTGGGCCGGTGGGCAGGGCCTGGGGGTGGCCCTCGGGTGAGGCCTCCGCGCACTCCTGGCAGCATTCATGGCCCAGGTGATAGCCGTGCCTGAGAGGGCTCTGTGGAGGCAACCTGTCCGCACCTGGCGATCTGGAGCTGTGAACGTTCAACAGCACTTAGTGTTGTCCACGCAGTTGTGAGGCCCGAACCCGGGTCGCCTGCCAGTCACAAGGAGCGACCCATGAAGGGTTTCAAGGATTTCATCATGCGCGGCAATCTCATCGAGTTGGCCGTCGCCTTCATCATCGGCGGTGCCTTCGCCACTCTGGTGACCGCGTTCACCAAGATCATCATCGAGTTGCTGGCCAGGCTTGGCGGCTCGCCCAACTTCGACGCATTCAAGCCCTTCGGCATGTCCTCCGTCGGCCCCTTCCTGACCGCCCTGGTCGCCTTCCTGATCATGTCCTTCGTGGTCTACTTCTTCATCGTGAAGCCCTACGAGGCCGCCAAGGCCCGCTTCACCAAGCCCGCTGAGCCCGCGGACACCACCGAGAGCCTGCTGGCCGAGATCCGCGACCTGATGGCCGCCCAGCGCCGCGCCCTCTGATCGGTTCGCACTGATCGGTCAACACTGATCGGTTCGCAGCACACGCTCGAACCACGACGCCCCGCCACCCTCCAGGATGGCGGGGCGTCGCACGCTCTGACGAGCTGACCTGGCCGGTCGTCACCCCACGAAGCCGTGGTGGGGCGGCACCTCGGCCAGCAGCCGCTGCTCGGCCGGCCCCAGCACCTTCGGCCCGACGTGCCGGGTGGGCACCAGGCCGTCGAGACCGAGCCGGGCCCGCACCTCGCGCAGCACCGCCTCGTAACGCGCGAAACCCGCCACGGCCAGCACCTCGCGCGGCACAGTGAAGGGCCACGGCTGCTCGGCCTCCTGCCGGGAGCGCCGCAGCTCCTGCAGCCGGGGCGCCTTCCAGCCTCGTCCGGCCAGTTCCTCGACGACCGCCTCGACCACATCCCCCGCCGAACCCGGCCGATCCGGCACGGCGACGGCCGCGGTCTCGCCGGTCAGGGCGATCACCACGGCCGTCAGCAGGGCCTCGTCGGGCCCCATGTCCTGTGCCGGATCAGGCATCCAGCTGAACCTTGCCCTCCAGCACCGTGCCGTCGGCCACCGTCGCCGGCGCCGAGGCCTGCACCTCGACATTGCCCACCACGCTCACGTCGCGTCCGAAGGTGACATCACCCAGGACCGTGAAGGAGCTCGCCCGGCGCAGCGACGGCGCCTGGGGGATGCGCTTCTCGAACTCCTGCACCAGCTTGTACGGCTTGTCCAGGCTCACACCGGGCGTGTCGGCCTGGGCCACCAGGTGGCCGGACTCGTCCAGCTCGTAGATGTCGGAGCGCAGCAGCAGCAGCTCATTGGTGGTCTTGACCGGCAGGAAGCGGTCGCGTCCCACGCAGATGGCGGTGGCACCGGCGAAGACCTCGATCGCGGCACCCATCGCGCTCTCCACCTGGATCACCTTCGGCGAGGAGCCGTCGGCCGGGTCGACGGTCTTCTCGTTGCGGATCAGCGGCAGCCCCAGCACGCCCTTGCGCTCGGCCAGCGCATCGCGCACGGCCACCAGGTCGAGCCACAGGTTGTTGGTGTGGAAGAAGGGGTGGCGGTGCTCGTCGGTGAAGTAGTCCATCTCCTCAGGTGCGCACTGGGCGGTGTCGCGCAGCACCAGCTGGCCGTCGGACTTGCGCACGGCCAGGTGGCCGCCCTTGCGGTCGTTGACGGTGCGGCGGCACAGCTCGGCGGCATAGGGGGCGCCGGTGCTGGCGAACCAGCCGGCCACGCGGGCATCGGGGGCCGCGCCGAGGTTGTCGCCATTGCTCACCGAGGCGTAGCGGAAACCGGCCTCGATCAGCTGGTCGAGCACGCCCGAGCCCATCAGGGCCGGGTACAGGTCGCCGTGGCCCGGCGGGCACCACTCCAGGCTGGGATCGGCCGGCCACTCGGCGGGGGTGAGCCCGTCGGCCAGCAGCTTGGGCTCCTGGTTCTGCAGGAAGTCCAGCGGCAGCCCGTCGACCTCAAGCTCGGGGTACTTCGCCAGCGCCTCCAGGGTGTCGTCCTGGGTGCGGAAGGAGTTCATCAGCAGCAGCGGGATGCGTGCGCCGTACTGCTCGCGGGCGGCCAGCACCTGCTGGGCGATGATGTCGAGGAAGGTCTTGCCGTCGCGCACTTCCAGCAGGTTCTTCGCCTTGTCCAGGCCCATGGAGGTGCCCAGTCCGCCGTTGAGCTTGATGATGACGGTGGTGGCCATCGCCTCGCGCGCCTGCTGCTCGTCGACCTCGACGTCGTCCAGCATGGGCGGATCGATGAGCGGATCGATGGTGTCCTCGCGGATCAGGCCCGTGGCGCCCGATTCCAGCTGCTCGTAGTAGTGGCTGAACACCTCGATGGCCGGTTCGCTGACCTTCGCGGTGCGCATCTTCTCGATTGCAAGTTCAAGACCCTTGGCACTCATGGCTCGATCCTAGGGGCTGCGGGCATCGCGGGGCAGAAAAGGAGAACGGCGCTCGCGCAGGGCCGAAGCCGTCTACCCACCCCCAGGAGACATACGACGCGAGACGCCGTCCATGGGCACAACAGTACGTCCGTCCAGAGCCGCCGCAAACCATAGAAGGCCCAGTCAGGGCCCTCCTCAGCCCCTCATCAGTCTGCCGGGTCCGCACCGTGGCCGGCCACGGTGTGCGCGGGGGATTGGCCGCTGGGCATCCGGCCGCCCTAGGATGGATCCACGCAGCTGGCCCTGTAGCTCAGGGGATAGAGCAACGGTTTCCTAAACCGTGTGTCGGATGTTCGAATCATCCCAGGGTCGCCACGTCGCCCCGCCGGCTTGTCCGGCCAGCTTGTCCGGCAGGGCGCAGCGAGGGGGCGGATCCACGTGGATCCGCCCCCTCCGTCGTGCTGCGTCCTGAGACGACGCGGTGCTGGCTCAGGCCTGCTGCTCGGCGGCCTTCTTCTTCAGCTCCTCGACGTCCAGCTCCTTGATCTGCTCGACCAGCTTGTCCAGCTGGGAGCCATTGAGCAGGCCGGCCTGGCGGAAGACGAGCATGCCCTGGCGGAAGGCCATCAGCGTGGGGATCGAGGTGATCTCCAGCCCGGCGGCCAGGTCGCGCTCCTCCTCGGTGTCGACCTTGGCGAAGGTGACATCCGCGTGGCGCTCGGCAGCCTCGTCGTAGATCGGCGCGAAGCGCATGCACGGGCCACACCAGCCGGCCCAGAAGTCGATCAGCACGATGTCGTTGTCGTTGATGGTGCTCGCGAAGGTGTCCTTGTCGATGGCCACGGGTGCCATGGCTACCACTCCTGTCAAAGTCGTCGGCGCACGGTTGGCGCGCCCGTCATGGGGTACAACCAGAGCCCGCGCGTCGATATTCCGGCTGCCGCAAGAGCTTCAGGCGCGTGCCCGGCGCAGGGCCGCGATGATGTCGTCGCCGATCTCGCGCAGCAGCGACCCCTGCCCCACCGTGCGTCCGGCCACCGTGGAAACCAGGGCGCTGAGCCCCGGAAGGGCCTCGCCAGGATCCGTGGGCAGCGCCCCCACCAGCGGGTTCGAGCCGTCGGGCCACTGCTGGGAGAGCTTCTCCCAAGTGCGCAACCAGCCCTCCGAGATCTCGGCCACCGACGGCACCCCGAAGAAGTGCCCCACCGGTGCGTGGTGGCGCAGCGCCACCAGGGGGCTGTCCAGGTAGACCAGTGCCAGGCGCACCCGGGCGTCCAGCTGGCGTCGCTCCTCCCGGGTGCCCCGCACCGCCCAGCCGCAGGGACTGGCGCAGGTGGGGCCGATGTCGGGGCGTTCACCGACATTGATGGTCAGGTGGTTCATGGCGCACACCGCCAGGGTGTCGCCCAGGCGGGAGTGGAACTTGTCCAGGTAGCTGGTGAAGCCCACCGCATCGCCGCTGGCCGCATTGACCGCACGCCGGGCCGTGGCGCGCATCGCCGAGTTGTGCGGACAGGTCGGGTCGTCGGTGCCCCACCGCTCCCCCACGGTACGACCCATCAGCAGGGGGTCGCCGCTGTGCCCGAGCGCCGGCTCCCAGGCCAGCTGGCACAGGTACTCGGCGATCAGGTGGGCGGTGACCACCAGCAGCTGCGGCTCGGCCCGCTCAGCGCGCAGGTTCAGCACCTCCAGCATCAGCTCGTAGAGGGGAACCAGCGAGGCCAGGGCCCCCCGCTGGGGGTCGCGCGGCCCGTGCGGAAAACCGCAGGCAGACAGGCGCGCCGCCCACGGCCGGTCACGGACGTCGACGACGATGTGGTCGAAGTCCTCCGCATCCAGCGACATCACCCGCTGGGCGACACTGGCCAGCAGGCGTGCCTCGGCGATCGCCGGATCGCCGTCGCCCGCGGCGATCCGCTGGTTGAGCATCGACAGCGCCGCGTCGTACCAGTGCTGCTCGCACAGGCTGACCAGCGCCTCGGAACTGATCATGGACGGCCCACGAACAGGCCCTCGGCCACCTCCAAGGGGATCTCGACGGTCTCACCGTCATGGTCCAGCCACAACAGTCCCGCCTCGGTGCGGGCGGTGAAGGTCACCCCGGGCAGGATGCCTGCCCGGGAGAGCACCTCCAGGGTCCTGGGATCGGTCTGGGCATGCTCGCTCATGCGTCGCAGCACCACGGTGGTGGCGGTCTCGCCCACCAGCTCGGACAGTGGCTGCAGGCCGCGGCGGAAGGCCTGGTCGTCCTGGAGCCCGCCCTTGACCCCCAGGCCCGGGATCGGGTTGCCATAGGGCGACTCGCGGGGATCGTCCAGGATCGCCACCAGGCGCTGCTCGACGTCGTCGCTGATCACGTGCTCCCAGCGGCAGGCCTCGTCGTGGGCCTGCTCCCAGCCGAGCCCGATCACGTCGACGAGCAGGCGTTCGGCCAGCCGGTGCTTGCGCATCACCGCCACGGCCATCTCGGTGCCCTTCTCGGACAGGGCGATCTGGCGGTTGTCCTGCACCGTCAGCAGGCCGTCGCGCTCCATGCGGGCGACGGTCTGCGAGACGGTCGGGCCGCTCTGGTGCAGTCGCTCCGCGATGCGGGCACGCAGTGGGGCGATGCCCTCCTCCACCAGTTCGTACACGGTGCGCAGGTACATCTCAGTGGTGTCGATCAGCTCGTTCACGCTGTGCTCCTCATGGCCACGGAATCCTCCCAGTCTCTCAACGTCACGGCCCGTCCAGCCAATTCCCGCGCCGCATGACCGCCTGCAGCCGGCCGTCCTCGTCCACCTGGCACAGGTCAGCCCAGGTGCCGGGGGCCAGCCGCCCCACCTGGGTGAGGCCGTGGGCGCGAGCGGGGGTGGTGCTGGCCATCCGGGAGGCCTCCACCACGCTGAATCCCAGCCCCACCACGAAGGAGAAGGCCCGGTCCATCGTCAGCGTCGAGCCGGCGACCGCACCCGGCGTCGCATCCAGGTTGAGGGTGCGCACCACCTGGTCGATCACCTGCACCGGCATCCCACCCAGTTCGTAGGCACCGTCGGCATGCCCGCTGAGGCTCATCGCATCGGAGACCAGGCTGATCTGGTCGATGCCCGCGGCGCGGATCGCCAGGCGCACCACGTTCTCGTCGACGTGGGCCCCGTCGCAGACCAGTTCGCAGGTGACGCGGTCGTCGGTGAGCAGCACCGGCACCGGCCCTGGGTCGAGGTGGCGCATCTCGGGCATGGCATTGAACAGGTGCGTCGCCACCCGCATGCCCGCCTCGATCGCCTCCCGGGTGAGCACGTCATCGGCGCTGGTGTGGCCCACGGCCACCGTCACCCCCGCCTCGCACAGGCTCCGCGTCGCCTCCAGGGCGCCCGGACGCTCCGGCGGCAGGGTCACCATCAGCAGGCTCTGCCCGGCGGCGGCGACCACCTCGGCCAAGGCGGCCTGCAGCTCCGCGGCGGGATCGTCGTCGTCACCGCGCCCCTCCAGGAAGGCCGCCACCACGTGAATGCCGGCCAGCTCCTCGAGGTCCACCAGCAGCCGCAGCCGCTCCACCTCGTCGAGCAGCACGTCGAGGGACCTGGTGGCTGCCGATGCCACCACCGTCGTGCTGCCGTGGCGGCGGTGGTGCAGCAGGGCCCGCATCGCGTCGTCCACCTCGGGCGCGGCGAAGACCGCGCCGGCAGCGCCGTGGCAGTGGGTGTCGACGAAGCCCGGCACCAGCCAACCCTCCAGCAGCACCGCATCGGGGTTGATGCCCTCCTCGAGGCGCACGATGCGGCCCTCGTCCACGCGGAGCGTCAGCTCCTGCGGGTGGCCGGCGAGGCCCGTGACGACCTGCCGGCACGCGATCATGGCCATGCCTGCCTTTCATGGAGGGTGACGAGGCCCGTCACTCAGCGCTTGAACCAGACCACCGCGACCGCGGCCAGGGAGATCAGCCCCGCCACAGCCAGTGCCCACACAGTACTGGCCTTGCCGCCCCCGGTGCCCGCGTCCGGGGCTGGGCGTGCCGGCCTGGCCGAGGGGCTCGCACTGTGGCTGCCCGCCCGGTCACGCGGGTCGGCTGCCTCGGCATCGTCGGGGAGCTGGACCAGCGTGGCCGGCAGGGCGACGTCGACCAGCACACCCTCGCCGTCGCTGAGTACCATGCCCGCCTGGCCGGGCGCCATGGCGAAGCCCCCGCTGCCGCTGGCCAGGGCGGCCGAGGCGGTCTCGGTGAACTCCTGCCCGTCGATGACGTGCACTGCGCGGGCGCTGCGCAGCACCAGCTGGCTGCCGTCGCTGCTGTAGGCGGCATCGGTGACCCCGCCCGGCGCGTCGGCGATGCGCGTGAGGTCATTGCCCTGCACCGACTGGGAGGTGGAGGCCTGGGGCGTGGTCGAGGTGCGGTAGATGCCGGGCCGCGCGCCGCGGGTGATGACGTAGATGCGGCCATTGGGGCTCACCGTCATCGCCTGGGCGTCGTGGGCGCCGTCGGGATAGCGCAGAACGAAGCGTTCGGTGCGTGCGCTGGAGCCCGGTTCGGGTGACTCCACGCGCAGCACCTGCACCTGGGAGCGGGAGCCCTGCCGGTCGCCCACGTCGCCGATCCACAGGCTGCCATTGCCAAAGGCAAGGCCTTCCACGTCGGTGGGCCGCACGTCGAGGGTGAGCGCACCGGCCCGCTGCCCGTCGGCGCGATGCGCGACCACCCGGGAGGTGTCGCTGGTCCAGGTGAACCCCGACGAGGGGTCGATGGCAAGACCGGTCAGCGAATCCACGGCATCGTCCAGGCCGGGCGCGGCCGTGGCCACCGGGGCCAGCAACGGCAGGGCCAGCAGCGGCAGGAGTCCTGCGGCCAGGCCGACCCGTTGCCGGAGCATCACAGCAAGGCCCCGGCGACGACGATCAGCACCAGCAGCAGGAGCACGCCCGAGACGACCAGGCGACGAGATCGTGGGTTCACGAGCCCACCCTATTGCGTCGCCGCAAGCCGCCCGGCCGTGCGCCGGTTCAGGCGGGTTCCACCACCAGCAGCAGGTCGCCACCCTCCAGCTGGGTGGTGCCGGACAGCACGACGCGCTGCACCGTGCCGGCCACCGGGGAGGTGATGGAGGCCTCCATCTTCATCGCCTCGATGGTGGCCACCGTCTCGCCGGCCGCCACCGTCTGGCCCACCTCTGCCTGCACCGTCACGGCCCCGGCGAAGGGAGCCGCCACGTGGCCCGGCTTCGACAGGTCGGCCCGCTCCGCGGCGGCCGTCTCGGGCTTCACCGAACGGTCCTGCACGCGCACCGGGCGCAGCTGGCCGTTCACCTTGCCGTGCACGGTGCGCTTGCCCTTCTTGTCCGGCTCGCCAACGCCGTCGATGCCCAGGATCAGGCTGATGCCCTTCTCCAGGTGCACCACCAGCTCCTGTTCGGGCTGCAAGCCGAACAGGTAGGGCAGGGTCGGAAGCGCCGACAGGTCGCCGTACTCCTCCCGGTAGGCCTCGAAGTCCTTGGTGGGGCCGGGGAAGAGCAGCCGGTTCAGCGTCTCCTGGCGGGTGCGGCCGGGCTCGGCGAGCAGGGCGAGGTCCTCGTCGGCCACCTCGGTGGTGCGCACCGGCTGCTTGCGTCCCTCCAACGCCTTGCTGCGGAAGGGTTCGGGCCATCCGCCCTGGGGCTGGCCCAGTTCGCCGTTGAGGAAGCCGATCACCGAGTCGGGGATGTCGAAGCGCTGCGGGTCGGCCTCGAAGTCGGCCGGGTCGGCGCCCACGCCCACCAGGTGCAGGGCCAGGTCGCCCACCACCTTGGAGCTGGGAGTCACCTTGGTGGGCCGGCCCAGGATGCGGTCGGCCGCGGCATACATGGCCTCGATCTGCTCGAACTTGTCGCCCAGGCCCAGCGCGATGGCCTGCTGGCGCAGGTTCGACAGCTGCCCGCCGGGGATCTCGTGGGTGTAGACGCGGCCGGTCGGCGAGGCCAGGCCGGACTCGAAGGGGTGGTAGACCTTGCGGACCGCCTCCCAGTAGGGCTCCAGGTCGGTCACGGCCCGCGGGTCCAGGCGCGTCTGCTTGGGGGTGTTGGCCAGGGCCATCACCAGCGCCGAGGCCGAGGGCTGGCTGGTGGTGCCGGCCATCGGGGCGCTGGCGACGTCGACGACGTCCACGTCGCAGCGGATCGCCTCCAACAGGGTGGCGAGCTGACCGCCGGCGGTGTCGTGGGTGTGCAGCGCCAGCGGCACCTCGGGGAAGGCCTCGCGCAGGGCGGTGACGAGCTTCGCCGCGGCCGGCGGACGCAGCAGGCCCGCCATGTCCTTGATGGCGAGCATGTGCGCTCCTGCCTCGACGCACTGGCGCGCCAGGTCCAGGTAGTAGTCGAGGGTGTAGATCTGTTCGGCCGGATCGTTCAGGTCACCGGTGTAGCACAGCGCCACCTCGGCGATGGTCGTCCCGGTCTCCAGCACCGCCTCGATCGCCGGGCGCATCTGCTCGACGTCGTTGAGGGCGTCGAAGATGCGGAAGACGTCGACGCCCACCGCGGCGGCCTCCTGCACGAAGGCACGGGTCACCTCGGTCGGGTAGGGCGTGTAGCCGACGGTGTTGCGCCCGCGCAGCAGCATCTGCAGCAGCGTGTTGGGCATCGCCTCGCGCAGCCGGGCCAGCCGCTCCCACGGGTCCTCGCCCAGGAAGCGCAGCGCCACGTCGTAGGTGGCGCCGCCCCAGCACTCGACGCTGAACAGTTCGGGCAGCATCCGGGCATAGTGCGGGGCCACGCCGAGCAGGTCGCGGCTGCGCACCCGGGTGGCCAGCAGGCTCTGGTGGGCGTCGCGGAAGGTGGTCTCGGTCACCTCCACGCCGTCGCGGGCGCGCAGCTCCTTGCTGAAGGCAGCCGGCCCCACCTCGAGCAGGCGGGTGCGGGGGCCGTCGGGCACCGGGCCGGACAGGTCGATGTCAGGCAGCTTGGCCGACGGGTCGAGTCCGGCGATGGCTTCGCCATTGGGCTTGTTGACCGCCACGTCGGCCAGCCAGCGCATCATCTTGGTGGCGCGGTCGGCGCGGGGCCGGGCCCGCAGCAGCTGCGGCCGCTCGTCGATGAAGCCGGTGGACAGCTCGCCGGCGGCGAAGTCGGGATCGTCGAGGACCACCTTGAGGAAGGGGATGTTGGTGCTCACGCCCGAGATCCGGAACTCGGCCAGTGCCCTTCGCGCCCGGCGCAGCGCCATGTCGAAGTCGCGCCCGCGGGCGGTCATCTTGACCAGCATCGAGTCGAAGTGGCCGCCGATCTCGACGCCCGCACCGACGGTGCCGCCGTCGAGGCGGATGCCGGCGCCGGAGGCGGAGCGGTAGGCGGTGATGGTGCCCGTGTCGGGGCGGAAGTTGTTGGCAGGGTCCTCGGTGGTGATGCGGCACTGCAGTGCAGCACCGCGGATCTCCAGGCTCTCCTGCGACAGGCCCAGGTCGGCAAGGCTCTCCCCGGCGCAGATCCTCATCTGGGCCTGCACCAGGTCGACGTCGGTGATCTCCTCGGTGACGGTGTGCTCCACCTGGATGCGGGGGTTCATCTCGATGAAGTGGTGCTCGCCGGCGCGCGGCCCCTCGGTCTCGACGAGGAACTCGACGGTGCCGGCGCAGGAGTAGTTGATGGCCTGGGCGAACTTCACCGCGTCGCGGGTGAGGGCCTCGCGCAGCTCGTCGGAGATGTGCGGTGCCGGGGCGATCTCGATCACCTTCTGGTGGCGGCGCTGGATGGAGCAGTCGCGCTCGAACAGGTGCATCACGTTGCCGTGCTGGTCGGCCAGGATCTGCACCTCGATGTGGCGGGGTCGCCCGACGGCCTGCTCCAGGAAGACCGTCGCGTCACCGAAGGCGCTCTCGGCCTCACGCATGGCGGCGCCCAGGGCCTCGGTGAGTTCTTCTGGGCTGTTGACCCGGCGCATGCCGCGGCCGCCACCGCCGGCGACGGCCTTCACGAAGACGGGGAAGCCGATCTGGTCGGCCTGATCCACCAGCCAGTCGACGTCGGTGCTGGGCTCGCAGGAGCGCAGGGTGGGCACGCCGGCCTCGCGGGCGGCGGCCAGGGCGCGCACCTTGTTGCCGGCCATCTCGAGCACGTCAGCGGGCGGGCCGATGAAGGTGATCCCGTTGTCCTGGCAGGCACGGGCCAGTTCGGGGTTCTCCGAGAGGAAGCCGTAGCCGGGGTAGACGGCGTCGGCGCCGGAATGCTTGGCCACGCGCACCACCTCGTCGATGTCGAGGTAGGCGCGCACGGGATGGCCCTGCTCACCGATCAGGTAGGACTCGTTGGCCTTGAGGCGGTGTTCGGAATTGCGGTCCTCATAGGGGTGGACGGCGACGGTCTCGAGGCCCAGCTCATAGGCTGCGCGGAAGGCGCGTACGGCGATCTCGCCACGATTGGCGACCAGAATCTTGGTGAACATGGCGCCAACCTAACGGGTCCGCCGCTTCGGCCCGGACACGTCTCGCGTCGGCGCGCAGGCCCCCCTGGGGGTCTGGCGGGTGTCCGGAGCGTTTCCCAGGCTCGGCCACATGCCGAAGACGAACAAGGACGACAGCCCCCGCAAGTCCGAACTGCCCTCGACTCTGGCCCGGTCCGACGAGAAGGCGCAGCGGACCTTCGCCCACACCTACGACTCCGCGATGGAGAGCTATGACGACGAGGAACGCGCCGCCCGAACGGCCTATGCCTCGCTCAAGCACACCCACGAGAAGGTCGGCGACCACTGGGAGCCCAAGGACGAGGCCGGACCCTCCGACGAGCGCGCCGAACAGGGTCGCGGTAGCTCGGCGCCCACGGCCGGCGGCGTCGACGCCAATGCCACCAAGGAGCACCTGATGGAGCTGGCCCGGCGCCTGGACGTCGAGGGGCGCAGCACCATGACCAAGGACGAACTGGTGGAGGCCCTGCGCAAGGCCAATGACCGCGCCACCCGCGAGGCTCGCCAGGACTGACCCGCACCCGGCGGCGGCCACCCCTTCCCCGAGGACCCTTGCGGGACTAGCCTGAGGGCAAGCCATATAACAAGGGAGTTGCCGTGAATAATAGTGATCCTGAGTCACCCCTCGACGGACACGTCGACCAGGGCGAACTGGCCGGCTGTACCGACGGCCAGGCCACCCTCGTCGAGGACGTGCGGGGCCAGTCCACCGGGCGCAAGGGCAGGCCCGGGGCCAAGGCCGTGCTCGACCTGCCCACCACCAAGGTCGTCGCCTTCGAGTTCGAGGCCGGCGACGAGCTGCGCGAGCATGCGGCACGTCACCCCGTGCTCATCCAGGTGCTGCGCGGCAAGGTCGAGTTCACCCTGCCCGACCGCAGCCTCGAGCTGGAACCCGGTGCGCTGTTGCATCTCACCCCGATGCTGCGTCACGCCGTGCGGGCGCTGGAGCCCACCACGCTGACGGTCACGATGCTGCTGCCGCACGACTGAAAGGCACCACCGGACGAGCACCGGCGCCGGCCCGGAGGCTGTCCGGGGCCGGCACAC
>NZ_JBHWOO010000194.1:0-27953 GCF_043424415.1 Luteococcus sp.
GTAGGCAGACGGGTGCCGCCCGGGCCGGCCCCAGTCGCAACGTGCAAGGGCCCCGGGCGCATGCCCGGGGCCCTCCCTGCAGATCTGCCGGCCAGGTACCTCAGCCCTGTTCCCCGCTGCGCCTGAGCACCTCGGAGAGACGCTCGGCGGCCGCCACCACTGCCGGTGCGTGCAGGCGTCCGGGCTGGCGGGTCAGGCGCTCGATGGGGCCGGAGACGCTGACGGCGGCCAGCACCTTGCCGCTGGGGGAACGCACCGGCGCCGAGACCGAGGCCACCCCGGCCTCCCGCTCGGCCACCGACTGCGCCCACCCGCGTCGTCGCACGGTGGCCAGGGCCACGGCGGAGAAGGCGGAGGAGTCCAGCCCTCGCTGCATCCGGTCCGGCTCGTCCCAGGCGAGCAGGACCTGGGCGGCCGAACCGGCCGTCATGGTGAGCTGGGAGCCGACGGGAATGGTGTCGCGCAGGCCGCTGGGGCGCTCGGCCACCGCGGCACAGATGCGGATCTCACCCTGGCGGCGGAAGAGTTGCGCCGATTCGCCCGTGATGTCGCGCAGCCGCGCAAGAATGGGTCCGGCGGTGGCCAGCAGCCGGTCCTCGCCGGCGGCCGCAGCCAGCTCGGTGAGCCGGGGGCCCAGCACGAAGCGGCCCTGCAGATCGCGGCCGACCAGCCGGTGATGCTCCAGCGCCACCGCGAGCCGGTGGGCCGTGGGGCGGGCCAGTCCGGTCTGCTGGACCAGTCCAGCCAGCGTCATGGGGCCGCCCTCGAGTGCCCCCAGCACCATGGCTGCCTTGTCCAGTACGCCTACGCCGCTCGTGTTGTCCATTGACCGAGAATAACGTCTCGTCATCTGATATTTCAATGCATACTGGGCGATGACGAGAGAGACGTTTCCCGCGTGGAAGAGGAGCCATGGGCAAGACACTGAGCGAAAAGGTCTGGGATGCGCATGTGGTGCGCAGCGCCGAGAACGAACCCGACCTGCTCTACATTGACCTGCACCTGGTCCACGAGGTGACCAGTCCGCAGGCCTTCGAGGGGCTGCGGATGGCCGGACGCCCGGTGCGTCGTCCAGACCTGACCCTGGCCACCGAGGACCACAACACGCCCACCATCGACATCGACAAGCCGATCGCCGACCCGGTCAGCCGCCTCCAGATCGAGACGCTGCGCGCCAATGCCGAGGAGTTCGGCATCCGCCTGCACTCGCTGGGTGACCGCGACCAGGGCATCGTGCACATCATCGGCCCCCAGCTGGGCCTCACCCAGCCCGGCATGACGATCGTGTGCGGAGACTCGCACACCGCCACCCACGGCGCCTTCGGGGCGATCGCCTTCGGCATCGGCACCAGCGAGGTGGAGCACGTCCTGGCCACCCAGACCCTGCCCCAGTCTCGCCCACGCACCATGGTGGTCAACATCGACGGGGAGCTGCCCGAAGGCGTCACTGCCAAGGACGTGGTGCTCGCGCTGATCGCCAAGGTGGGCACCGGCGGGGGGCAGGGGCACATCGTCGAGTACCGCGGCAGCGCCATTGAGGAGATGTCGATGGAGGGCCGCATGACCATCTGCAACATGTCCATCGAATGGGGCGCGAAGGCCGGCATGGTCGCTCCCGACCAGACCACCTTCGACTACCTCAAGGGTCGCCCCCACGCTCCCCAGGGCGAGGACTGGGACGCGGCCGTCGAGTACTGGAAGGGGCTGCGCACCGACGAGGACGCGGTCTTCGACACCGTCGTCGACCTCGACGCCAGCACCCTGACGCCCTTCGTCACCTGGGGCACCAATCCCGGCCAGGGAATCGGGCTGGGCGAGGCCGTGCCCCAGCCCGAGAGCTTCACCGACCCCGACGAGCAGCAGGCTGCCCGGCGCGCCCTGGAGTACATGGACCTGCAGGCCGGGATGCCGCTGCGCGAGGTGGCCGTGGACGCCGTCTTCGTCGGCTCCTGCACCAATGGCCGCATCGAGGACCTCCGGCTGGCGGCCGACGTGCTGCGCGGCCGCCGGGTGGCCGAGGGCGTGCGCATGCTGGTGGTTCCCGGATCTGCGCGGGTGCGCCTGGAGGCCGAGGCCGAGGGCCTCGACCGGGTCTTCCTCGACGCCGGTGCCCAGTGGCGAGCGGCCGGCTGTTCGATGTGCCTGGGCATGAATCCCGACCAGCTCGCACCGGGGGAGCGCTGCGCGTCCACCTCGAACCGCAACTTCGAGGGCCGCCAGGGCAAGGGGGGCCGCACCCACCTGGTGAGCCCGGCCGTCGCCGCCGCCACTGCCGTCACCGGACGCCTCAGCTCGCCGGCCGACCTGACCGAAAGGGCCATCTGAGATGGACAAGTTCACGACCCACACCGGAATTGCCGTTCCGCTGCGCCGATCGAATGTCGACACCGACCAGATCATTCCTGCTGTCTACCTGAAGAGAATCACCCGCACCGGATTCGAGGACGGCCTGTTCAGTGCCTGGCGCAATGATCCTGAATTCGTTCTGAACAAGGAACCCTGGCGTGATGGGTCAATCCTGGTGGCCGGTCCCGACTTCGGCACCGGCAGTTCGCGCGAGCATGCCGTGTGGGCCCTGCAGAACTATGGCTTCCGGGTGGTGGTGGGTTCCCGCTTCGGCGACATCTTCCGTTCCAATGCCGGCAAGTCCGGCCTGCTGCTGGCCACCGTCGACCAGGACGTGGTCGAGCAGCTGTGGGCCGTCGCCGAGCAGCACCCCGAGGAGCAGATGACCGTCGACCTGGGCGCCCGCACCATCACCGCCGGCGACCAGGTCCACCCCTTCTCGATCGACGACCACACCGCCCACCGCCTGGCCGAGGGACTCGACGACATCGGCTCCACCCTGCAGCACGCCTCCCAGATCGAGGCCTACGAGGCCTCGCGCCCCGGCTGGAAGCCCCGGACGCTGCCGGTCAAGGTGGCCGACTGAGCACCACAAATACGCCGGGCGCCCGCTTTTCCTTGTGGGAAAGCGGACGCTTTGCATTTGCTGAACAAAGACCCCTGCGGGGCGTGAAGGCTTGGAATGGGACGATTGTTCAACCTAGCTTTGATTTCACGCGACACGCACCGTGACGCGACCACCCGGCGGGGGGCCGGGGACGAAGAAAGGCACGTTGACGTGAACAAGGCAGAACTCATCGACTCCCTGGCGAAGGCCCATTTCGATGGCAACAAGGCGTCGGCCACCCGGGCGCTCAACGCCGTTGTCGACACCATCTCCACCGAGGTCGCCAACACCGGCAAGGTGTCCATCACCGGCTTCGGGGTCTTCGAGGTCATCCACCGCGAGGCCCGCATCGTGCGCAACCCGCGAACCGGGGAGCGCAAGCCCGCCGAGGCCATGGACCTGCCCCGCTTCCGCCCCGGCACCGACCTGAAGAAGCGGGTCACCGAGGCCTACAGCCAGCGGTGAGGCTCGCGCCGGCCCCACACCGGCACGAATCGGACGGCACCGCCGCGCCAGCGCAGGCCAACCATGACTGTCGGGGATGCCACGGTCGGTTGACCACTTGCGAGACGAGGCTCGGGGCGGGATCCTTCGGGACCCGCCCCCTCCGCATTCCCCTCGCCCAGCACTAGCGGCGCTGCGCAGGATGCACCAGCACCGGCGCCTGGGGCAGGCCGACGACCTGATCGTCGAGGATCCGGACGCGCTGTCCGGCCGACAGCCCAGTCACCTCGGCTGCGAGCGGCAGCTCCGCGCGCGTGCCGTCGTCGAGCAGGATCTCCACCACCGTCCCGCGCTGCTCCACCACCGTCCCACGCTGTTCCCTCCCGGTGCCCGACAGCTGCTGGTCATCTCGGCTCATGGCTCGATCCTGCCACGGCCCGACCGCTGCAGGCGTTGCCGGCGGGGCGGGGCCCCCGATGGGCTAGCGTTGGTTCGCACACGTCGTCGCGGCGGTGCCGCACCACGACAAGTCTGGTCGTGGCCCGGCCGCGTCACCACCCGCAGGAGGAATGCGCGCATGACGTCCGAGCCGAGCTCCACCGTCGAGGGCCGTCGCGGCTGCGACCGGGCCGGAGGCGAGCCCACCTACCGCTTCCTCGGCCAGGTCGCCCGGGGGCTCAACACACTCATCGGTCCCCGCCTCTGGCTAGACCAGCACAAGGTCCCCGCCTCGGGCGCCGTCCTGGTGGTCAGCAACCACATCAGCAAGTACGACCCCCTGGTGCTCGGGGACTACCTGATCTCCTCGGGACGGTGGCCGCGCTTCTTGGGAAAGTCGGACCTGTGGTCGACCCCCGTCGTCGGCTTCTTCGCCCGCGGATGCCGCCAGATCCCCGTCGAGCGCAACACCATCCGCGCGGGTGACTCCCTCAAGGCCGCGCGCGAGGCGCTGGACGCGGGCGAGATGGTGGCCATCTATCCCGAGGGTACGATCACCGCCGATCCCGAGACCTGGCCGATGACCGCTCGCACCGGTGCGGCCCGCCTGGCGCTGGAGACCCGCTGCCCGGTGCTGCCGGTGGGACAGTGGGGAGCCAACCACTTCATGCCGGGCAAGAAGCTCACCCATCCCCGTGTCCTTCCCCGCAAGCCCTTGCTCGCCAAGGCCGGTGACCTGCTCGACCTCTCTGACCTCTACGACGCCCCCGATCGGCACCAAGCCGTGCGGGTTGCCAGCGAGCGGATGATGGAGGCCATCACACGGCTGACCGCGGAACTGCGCCAGGAACAGGCCCCCGAGGACCGCTACGACATCCGCAAGAAGCAGCGGGTGCCCAAGGGGTCCACCTCGCTCGCCGACCCCGACGAGCAGCCCCCGGTGCAGCCCGGCGTCCTGTGAGGCCGTCGCCCGAGCCCAGACAGACCCGTTCGCGGGACCAGCACGACCAGGAAGAAGCCCCGATGCACGACCAGCCGCAGACCAGCACGAACCCCAGCGAGCAGCGACGCATCCGCGTGGCCGTCGTCTTCGGGGGACGCTCCGAGGAGCATCCGGTGAGTTGTTCCACGGCCGCCAGCGTGCTGGGTGCCATCGACCGCAGCCGCTATGACGTGCTGCCCATCGGCATCACCCGGCAGGGTCAGTGGGTGCTGGTGGACGACGACCCGGCCCCGCTGCGCCTGACCGCGACCCAGAAGCCGGAGGTGAGCGCCGGCAGCTCCCAGGTGATCGTCCCGCTGCGCGCCGGTGACCAGACCATGCAGGTGCTGGAGCCCGCCGAGGTACCGAGGGAACTGGGCGAGGTGGACGTCGTCCTCCCCTTGGTGCACGGCCCCTTCGGCGAGGACGGCACCCTGCAGGGGCTGTTCGAGCTGGCCGACCTGCGCTATGTCGGCTGTGGCGTGCTGGCCAGCGCGGTGATGATGGACAAGCACTACATGAAGGTCGTCTTCGAGGGCGCCGGCCTGACGGTGGGGCCCTATGAGGTCGTCACCGACCGCCAGTGGCGCCGCGACCCCGAGGCGGTACTCGAGCGCGTCTGCGGGCTGTCCTTCCCGGTCTTCGTCAAGCCGTGTCGGGGGGGTTCCTCCTTCGGGATCACCCGGGTCACCACGCCCGGTGGCCTGCGCGAGGCGATCGAGTCCGCTCGCGAGTACGACCTGAAGGTGATCGTCGAGCAGGGCATCGAGGGCCGCGAGATCGAGTGCGGAGTGCTGGAGGGCCACGGCACCGACGAGCCACGGGTTTCCGAGACCGGCGAGATCGTCGTGGTCGCCGACGACCACGCCTTCTACGACTTCGACGCCAAGTACCTCGACGAGGCGGCCGTCACACTGAGTTCGCCGGCCGACCTGCCGGCGGAGGTGCGCGAGCGGGTCCGCGAGGTGGCAAGGGCAGCCTTCGAGGCGGCCGGGTGCGAGGGACTGGCCCGCGTCGACTCCTTCGTGACGCCCGAGGGGCAGGTGATCCTCAACGAGATCAACACCATGCCCGGTTTCACACCCAGCTCGATGTTCCCGGTGATGTGGGCTGCCGCCGGAATGGACTACCCGACCCTGATCGACGAGCTGATCCAGCTGGCCTTGGAGCGCCCCCTCGGGCTTCGCTGACAGCACCGCGGCCCCGGCGAGGGTGCAGCCCGCAGTCCGATGTGGGCCTGTCCGGGGTCAGTAGGTCACCACGGGACAGGTGACCGTGCGCGTGATCCCCTCGATGTGCTGCACCTGCTCGGCCACCAGCCGTCCCAGGTCCTCGATGGTGGGCACCTCCACCTGCACCACCACGTCATAGGGGCCGGTGACGTCGTCGCACTGCACGGTCACCGGCATCTCCCGCAGAGCGGCGGCCACCTGGGGGATCTTGCCGATCTGCGTCTGGACCAAAACATAGGCGCGGACCATGGGGACTCCTGTATCGCTTGGCGGGAAGAAGTGACGCGTGACGGTCGGACCACGGCCTTCGGTAGCGTGTCGGGCATGGACGCTACCACCGCAGGAAGGCCCGGCCCCGGCTCGACGAATCCCGGGACGCCACAGTCACGGACCGTCTCGGAGCTCTCCGAGTTCTCGCTGATCGACCAGGTCACCCGGGACCTGCCCAGTGCCCCGGCCGTCTCGGTGGGGCCCGGCGATGACGCAGCGGTCCACCTGGTCAACGGTTCGGCCGTCACCAGCACCGACCTGCTGGTCGAGGGGGTCCACTTCCGCACCGAGTGGAGCACCGCCGAGCAGGTCGGCCGCAAGGCAGTGGCGGCCAACGTCGCCGACCTCGAGGCGATGGGGGCCACGCCGGTGGCCATGGTGGTGGCCCTCGGGATGCCCGCCGACACCCCGCTGGCCTGGCTCCGGGAGTTCTCCACCGGTGTGCGCGAGGAGGCGGCGCGGGCCGGCATCACCATCGTGGGTGGCGACACCACCCGCGCCCGCGACATCACCGTCTGCGTCACCGTGACCGGCGAGACCCAGGGCCGTCAGCCGGTGCTGCGCAACGGTGCCCGTCCTGGCCAGGTGGTGGCCGTGCGCGGACGGCTGGGCTGGGCCGCGGCCGGCCTGGCGGTGCTGGGCCGGGGATTTCGGTCCCCGCGCGCGGCCGTCGACGCCCAGCGGGTGCCGCAGGTGCCCTACGGCGCGGGCCGAAAGGCCGCCGAGGCCGGGGCCAGCGCCATGCTCGACGTCTCCGACGGCCTGCTGGCCGACCTGGGCCACGTCGCCGAGGCGAGCCAGGTGGTGATCGACCTCGACACTGCGCGGCTGCCCGTCGATGACCCGGTGCGGGCCGTCGCCGCAGCCACCGGCAAGGATCCCCTCGAACTGGTCCTGGGTGGGGGAGAGGACCACGCCCTGGCAGCCTGCTTCGATCCGGGCCAGGTACCCGAGGGTTGGCTGGAACTCGGACGGATCCGCGAGTGCGCGCCGGGGGAGGCCCCGACCGTGCTGGTCGACTCCCAGCAGTGGGCAGGGCCCCGGGGATGGGACCACTTCACCTCCTGACCAAGCCATCCGCGCGGGGCCTGCTGGCAATCCCGGCGGCGTGGACACCGGAGCTGCCAGAGTCGATGGATTAGGCTGGCCGCATGGCGACCCGCGCGTCTTCCCCACCGCGGTCCGGAGCCAACGCCAGGTCCAGCGCCGCCCAGCGCGGCAAGGCGTCCTCTGGTTCGCGGTCTGCAGGAAGCAAGAAGAACTCCCGGTCCGGTTCCTCCAGGGCACCGCGTCCGGTGGCCGAGCTGCGCCCGAATCCGCTGGTCCGGGGGCTCGCTGCGCTGTGGCGCGGCACCGCCCGGCTCACCGGCGACGTGGCCCGAAGCGTCAGCGGGGCCTCGGACGCCCCCGAGCTGCAGGACCGCCGCGACTCCGCCGGTCTCTTCCTCATGCTGCTGGGCCTCGTGGTCGCCGCACGCTTCTGGTTCCTGCTGCCGGGAGTGGTGGGCGAGGCCATTGGCGTCGGGGTCAGCACGATCTTCGGCGGGCTCAGCTTCGCCGTGCCCCTGCTGGCCTTCGCCATGGCCTGGCGCACCCTGCGTCATCCCCAGCGCAATGGCAGCGGCGGACGCCAGCTGGTCGGCTGGACCTGCTTCCTGCTGGGGCTGCTGGGGCTGCTCAACATCGCCCACGGACTGCCAAGGCCGAGCGAGCCGGAACAGATGCGCGAGGCCGGCGGGATCCTTGGCTACATCTCCTCCAGCCTGCTGGCCGACCTGCTGACGGTCTGGGGAGCGGTCCCGCTGCTGGTGGCCCTGATGTTCTTCGGGATCGTCGTCATCATCGGCATCCCCCTCTACGAGATCGCCGACCGGGTCCAGCAGGCCCGTCACAATGCCGCCGAGCACCGCGCCCAGCGCACGCGCGCCAGCATCGAGTACGGCGTCGACCAGGCCTATGACAGCCCCCTGATCAAGGGCGAGATCGAGGCCCCCCGCGACGAGCGCGAGACCGAGGTCTTCGACGTCGAGCAGGTCGAGCAGCAGGAGTCCGGTCGCCGTCGCCGCAAGCAGCCCGTCACCGCTGGCAGGCCCGTGGACGAACGGCTCGACGAGGACACCGAGGCAGGCTCCGCGGCTCCCGGTGGTGCCACCCGGGCCGACCTTGCCGCCAAGGGTGCCGCCAAGGACGGCGCGACTGCGGCCCCCGACCTGCAGGTGGGCACCCCGCTCGAGGCCCCCAACCATTCGCCGATCCCACAGCGCGTCGAACAGCTCACCCTGTCCGGTGACGTGCAGTACACCCTGCCCGATGCCAGCACCCTCAAGCCCGGCTCGGTCCCCAAGGCCCGCTCCGAGGCCTCCGACCAGGTGGTGACCCGGCTGACCGAGGTGCTCGACCAATTCGAGATCGACGCCCAGGTGACCGGCTACACCCGTGGCCCGACCGTCACCCGCTACGAGGTGGAGCTCGGCAATGCCGTCAAGGTGGAGAAGGTCACGGCGCTGAGCAAGAACATCGCCTATGCGGTGGCCTCGCCCGACGTGCGCATCCTCTCGCCGATCCCCGGCAAGAGCGCCATCGGCATCGAGATCCCCAACCTCGACAAGGAGGTCGTCAGCCTCGGCGACGTGCTGCGCTCCAACAAGGCGCGCAATGACCACCACCCGATGGTGGTCGGCCTGGGCAAGGACGTCGAGGGCGGCTTCGTGATCGCCAACATGGCCAAGATGCCGCACCTGCTGGTCGCCGGCGCCACCGGCTCGGGCAAGTCCTCCTTCGTCAACTCCCTGATCACCTCGGTGATGATGCGCGCCACGCCCGACGAGGTCCGCATGTTGCTGGTCGACCCCAAGCGGGTGGAGCTCAACCACTACGAGGGCATCCCTCACCTGGTCACCCCCATCATCACCAGCCCCAAGAAGGCCGCTGAGGCGCTGCAGTGGGTGGTCAAGGAGATGGACCAGCGCTACGACGACCTTGCCGCCTTCGGCTTCCGCCACGTCGACGACTTCAACAAGGCCGTCCGCGCCGGTCAGGTGACGCTGCCCGAGGGCAGCGAGCGCGTCCTGGCGCCCTATCCCTACCTGCTGGTGGTCGTCGACGAGCTGGCCGACCTGATGATGGTGGCCCCGCGCGATGTCGAGGACTCCATCGTGCGCATCACCCAGTTGGCGCGTGCCGCCGGCATCCACCTGGTGCTCGCCACCCAGCGCCCGTCCACCGACGTGGTCACCGGCCTGATCAAGGCCAATGTGCCCTCCCGTCTGGCCTTCGCCACCAGCTCGATGACCGACTCTCGCGTCATCCTCGACCAGCCCGGTGCCGAGAAGCTCGTCGGTCAGGGCGACGGTCTCTTCCTGCCGATGGGTGCCGGCAAGCCGGTGCGCGTGCAGGGCTCGTGGGTGACCGAGGCGGAGATCCGCGAGGTGGTCACCCACGTCACCGAACAGCTCAAGCCGCAGTACCGCGAGGACGTCACCGCCGGTGGCGAGTCGAGCAAGAAGGTGGCCGAGGACATCGGCGACGACCTGGAGCTGGTCCTGGACGCGGCCCGCCTGGTGGTGGAGCTGCAGCTGGGCTCCACCTCGATGCTGCAGCGCAAGCTGCGCGTCGGCTTCGCCAAGGCCGGACGCCTGATGGACATCCTCGAGACGCGCGGCGTCGTCGGGCCCTCCGAGGGCTCGAAGCCCCGCGAGGTGCTCGTCCAGCCCGACGACCTCGAGGACGTGCTGGCGAACCTCGCAGCCGGCTGAGACCCTGCCCGGGCCGGGATTCTGCGCCCAGCCGCCCGGGCGGGGATAATGGCTGCACCATGACACAGAGCACCCATGGCGCCCCGCGCGCCGACGACCTGACCACCGTCCACCTCGTGACCCTCGGATGCGCCCGCAACGAGGTCGACTCGGAGGAGCTCGCGGCTCGCCTGGAGGAGGGCGGATTCCGCCTGGTCGACAGCCCCGAGGATGCCCAGGCCGTGATGGTGAACACCTGTGGCTTCGTCGAGCAGGCCAAGAAGGACTCCGTCGACACGCTGCTGGCCGCCGCGGACCTCAAGGCGTCCGGCTCCGCCCAGGCCGTTGTGGCGGTCGGGTGCATGGCCGAGCGCTATGGCAACGAGCTGGCCACCTCCATGCCGGAGGCCGATGCCGTGCTCGGCTTCGACGACTACGCCGATGTGGCCGACAAGCTCAACCGCATCCTGCACGGTGAACAGCACCAGGCGCACGTGCCTCGCGACCGTCGCACCCTGCTACCGCTGACCCCCGTCTCGCGCCACGAGGCCGCCGCCCAGGTCTCGGTGCCCGGCCACCACACCGACCTGCCCGAGGGCATCGCCCCGGCCTCCGGCCCCCGCGTGCTGCGCCGGCGCCTGGGTCACAGCCCCAGCGCCCCGCTGAAGCTCGCCTCGGGCTGTGACCGTCGCTGTGCCTTCTGCGCCATCCCGGCCTTCCGGGGCTCCTACCTGTCCCGCCCGGCCGACGAGGTGCTGGCCGAGGCACGCTGGCTTGCCGAGCAGGGAGTCAAGGAGGTCTTCCTGGTCAGCGAGAACACCTCCAGCTACGGCAAGGACCTGGGGGACCTGCGCAGCCTGGAAAAGCTGCTCGGTGACCTGTCGAAGGTCGACGGCCTGGACTGGATTCGGGTCAGCTACCTCCAGCCCGCCGAGCTGCGGCCCGAACTGGTGCGCGCCATGACCAGCACCGACAAGGTGGTTCCCTATTTCGACATCAGCTTCCAGCACGCCTCCGCGCCGTTGCTGCGCCGGATGCGCCGTTTCGGTGACCCGGACAGCTTCCTCGGCCTGATCGAGCAGGTGCGTGCCGCAGCCCCCACCGCGGGAATCCGCTCGAACGTGATCGCCGGCTTCCCCGGCGAGACCGAGCACGACGTCCAGGTGCTCAAGGACTTCCTGTCCGAGGCGCGCCTCGATGTCGTCGGGGTCTTCGGCTATTCCGACGAGGAAGGGACCGAGGCCGCCGGGCTCGACGCCCACGTCGACCCCGACGAGGTGGAGGCCCGACGCAGTGAGCTGGCAGACCTTGCCGCCGAGCTGTGCGACCAGCGCGCCGAGGACCGGATGGGGGAGCGGGTGGAGGTGCTCGTGGAGTCGGTGGAGACCGACGGCGAGCCCGAGGTCCTCGGGCGTGCCCGCCACCAGGGCCCGGAGGTCGACGGCACCACCCTGCTGGTCGACAGCACCGCCCGTGTGGGCGACCTGGTGCAGGCGGTGGTGGTCGACAGCGAAGGCGTGGACCTGATCGCCGCCGTCGAGGGCTGAATCTTGCCTCGCAGCACTAGGCTGCATCTGTAGCACCCACGCCGGCCGCTGTCGCCGTGCTGGCCCCACCCCGTGCGCACAGGAGGATCATGAGCGAGAAGACCGCCACCCCGAGCCAGTGGAATGTCCCCAATGTCCTCACCGGGGTGCGCATGGCGCTGGTCCCGGTCTTCGCGTGGATGCTGTTGAGCCATCCCCACGAGTGGGACTGGCGGTTGTGGACCACCGCGGTCTTCTGCTTCGCCATCGCCACCGACTTCGTCGACGGCAAGATCGCCCGCAAGTACGACCTGGTGACCAACTTCGGCAAGCTGTGGGATCCCATCGCCGACAAGGCGCTGACCGGCATGGCATTCATCGGTCTGAGCATCCTGGGGGAACTGCAGTGGTGGGTGACCATCATCATCCTGGTCCGCGAGTGGGGTATCACCATCCTGCGCTGGGCCATCATGAAGTACGGCGTGATGGCGGCCAACCGGGGTGGAAAGGCCAAGACCTTCGTGCAGGCGCTTGCCCTCGTGCTCTACCTGATGTGGCTGCCCATGCTGCCCCTGTGGGTGCAGTGGACCGCCTGGTTCCTGATGGCTGCCGCCTTCGTGCTCACCGTGCTCACCGGCCTGGACTACCTGCGCGAGGCCGCCAAGCTGCGCCGCGAGGCCCTGGCCCGCTGGGCCGTCGAGGGACATCCGGGACGTCCGTGAGCCACGCCGTCTGGCCCGACCTGGTCCCCGTCGCAGGCCGGGTCGTGGAGCAGTTGGCCGCTCGGGGACTGACCCTGGGCACCTGCGAATCCCTGACCGGCGGTGCCCTGGCGGCGACGCTCACCGAGGTGCCCGGGGCCAGCCGAGTCGTTCGTGGGGGACTGGTCACCTATGCCAGCGAGCTCAAGGTGGCCCTGGCCGGGGTGGATGCCGAGGGCGTGGTAGCCCACGGGGTGGTCAACGAGGACACCGCGGTGCAGATGGCGCGCGGTGCCCGTCGGGCCCTCGGTGTTGACCTCGCCGTCTCCTGCACCGGGGTGGCCGGTCCGTCCCCGCAGGATGGCCAGGCGGTCGGTGCCGTCTGGATCGCGCTGGCGGGAGTGGGCGACGCAATGACCACCAGATTTCACCATTTCGATGGTGGCCGATCGGCGATCAGATGGAATACTGGAAGAGCGGCGCTGGAACTGCTGGCTGCCCACCTGGGAGATGCCAGGAGCACGCAGGATCCCGCATGATGATTCCCCCTTCGAGGTGAGAAAGACCTCGTTGGGCTGAACATCAGCTGAACCCCGCCCCGCCAGGGGAGCGATTGGGGCAACAAGTTCGTTGAGATGGTGCAGACCTCTTCGACAACCGCGTCGGAGAAGACAGAAAGTTGGGGTCCCGTGAAGCCTGTACTCCTTCGCGAAGTTATCGGTGAAACGTTGCGTGAACAGCGATTCGCCCAAGGCAGGACGCTGCGCGAGGTGTCCATGGCGGCGCGGGTGAGCCTTGGCTACCTGTCCGAGGTCGAGCGCGGCCAGAAGGAGGCCTCCAGCGAACTGCTGGCCTCGATCTGCAAGGCGCTCGAGGTCCCGATGTCCTCGGTGCTGGCCACCGTCAGCAACAAGCTCGCCCTGGCCGAGGGGCAGCGCGTGACCGTCGCCGCCTGAGGCAGCGGCCTCGCCGGGACGGTTCAGCTCCCGGCGGCCGCCCACCCACCCAGGGCCCCGCTGCTGGCGGCCTCCACTTGGTGTACCTCGATGCCCTGGGCGCGGATGAGACCGATCTCGGCGGCATCAGCGTGGGAATCGGTGACCAGAACGTCGATCTCGTCCAGGCCTGCCAGCCTGGCGAGCAGGATCCGTCCCACCTTGGAGCCGTCGGCCACCGCGATCACTCGCTGGGCGCGAGCGATCATGGTGTGGTTCGTGTGTGCCTCCACCTCGTCGTGGGTGGTCAGTCCGCCGGTGACGCTCACCCCGTCCGAGCCGACGATGGCGGTGCCGACGTTGACCTGGCGGAAGGTGGCTTCGGCGAGCCCGCCGACCAGCTCCAGCGAATTGGGGCGCAGCACGCCCCCCGCCACCAGGACCCGGGAACGTCCTTGGCCTGCGGCCTCCAGTGCCAGCCCCACCGAGTTGGTGATGATCGTGAGGTCCTCGCGAGGGTGCAGTGCGCGCAGCACCTCCGTGGTCGTCGTGCCCCCGGTGAGGGCGATCGCATGCCGCCCGGCGGGCAGCATGGAGGCCACGCAGCGCGCGATCGCCTGCTTCGAGTCACGATTGCGGCCGTCGCGCAGGCTCACCGGAAGTTCGGTGGTGTGTCCGAGGCTACGCACCGCACCGTGGCTGCGAATCAGCAAGCCCTGGTCCGCCAACTGGCTCACGTCCCTGCGGATGGTGGCGGCCGACGCATCGAACATCTCCGCCAGTTCGCGCAACTGCAGCTGGCCACGCTCTGCGAGCGCCGCGAGGATCGCGGCCATGCGCTCGGAGCGCTTGGCCGAATGGGCGATGTCGGCGTTCATGTCGCCTCCTGGAGGTCACTGGTGAGCGGCTGAGCGCAGTGACTGCGCAAGTGCTCATTCCAGATCCTAGTCCGGGCCGGTTCCTGGACGGTTGCAGCCAGGCTTGTGCCCCCGGCCACCCCGGGTCAGAGCCGCAGGCGATAGCCCTGGGGTGTCATCGCCATGCCCGCTGACTGCAGCAGTGCTCCCATGCGGGCATCGGTCAGGGCCGGGGTGCCGTTGACCTTCTCGATGGTCATGGTGGGCAGTGAACGGGAACGTGCCGTGGCGACCAGGGCCTCCAGGGCACACGACAGGTCCTGTTCGGGCGCGCCGAAGGTCACCAAGGTGCGCACTCCCCGTTCCAGGAAGAGAACCGGACGACCCGCGTGCAGGACCACCAGGGCGCCCGCCCGCCGGGTCGGCCGATGACCCTCGCTGTCGGGCCAGGGCAGTGATGCCCCATAGGGATTGGCCGGGTCACACGCCGCCAGCACGACGGGTGCGGTGGCGGCGCGCGTCTCGGTCGCTTCCGAGGCCCCCACCTCGCGCAGCCGGTCGACGACCCCTGGCAGTGCGAACTGCGCGGCACCCAGACCTTCCACGAAGTAGCCGCGGCGCACCGCTCCGGTCTCCTCCAACTGGGCCATCAACCGATAGGCCTGGCTGAAGTTCATGCCCATCTCCTCGCTGAGCACACTGCCGCGCGTGAGCACGCCATAGCGACCCAGCTGCAGCGCCATCCGTCCCAGGTCCGCCTCGACACCGTCCTGACTGGCACGCACCGCGCTCCAGCGCCCGGGCAGTGACGGCGAGCTGACCGGACGGAGTTGCCGCAGTGCCGAGCGCCGGGTGGGGCGTGCTGCGACCTTGTGCTTGAGGACCCCGCGGGCACTGGCAGCGCGCAGCGGCAGGAAGCTGTCACAGGTGACCAGTCCCACCCAGACCAGGTCCCACAGTGCCTCGGTCACCGCCGAGGCCGATTCGCCGAAGCCGAGGTCCTCCACCCGCCACGCGCCGCCCCCTCGAAGATGCGCGAGGATGCGCTGGGACAAGTCGCAAAGCTCGGCGCCGTCCTCGCGCGGGGCGGGCAGGACGGCATCGCCCGGCCAGAGCTGGACCCATCCGTCCTTGGCCCCGAGCGCGCCGTGGCCCGTCCAGACCACCTCACCGGTCGAGAGCAGCTCCTCGAGCATCGCAGGCTGGTAGCCGGCGACCCGTGAGGGCAGCACGAGGGTCTCCAGCATCGAGGACGGGATCGGATAGCCCGCCAACAGCTCGACCGCCTGCACCAGGCCATCCATCCCGGTGGGTGGGGCGGTGACCTCGTGCCATTGCGCCAAGAAGTGTGCGAATCCCTCCGGTTCGACGGCCTCCACGGCATGCCGCAAGGCCGCCAGCGTGCGGCGACGCACCGTGCGCATCACCTGGGAAGCCATGTACTGGGCACCCGCGCCGCCGTCGAAATCTCCCGTGAGCACCTCCTGTCGGGCCACGGCCGCATCAAGCCGGGCTGCCACCTGCGCAGTCCCAATGCCCAGGCGCGTGGCGATGTCCTCAGCGCGCACCACCACGTGAGTGCGGCACCAGCGTTGCACCAGGCGGTCGATCGCCGAGGTCGGGTCGGCCACCGAGGAGGGGACGGCCAGCCCGGCCGGGACGGGAATCCCGAGCCCGTCGCGCAAGAGGGCGAAGTCGTCGGTGACGGCGACCCGCTCCACACCGGCAACCCGTGCCCGCCCCACGCGTCCCGCCGCCTCCAGCTCCGTCAGCCACGTCGTCGGGTCCTGGTCACTGCGCTCGCGGCACTCGTCGAACCCCAGCGGGCCGATGTGGCGCAGCATGTCCCAGAACTGCTCCGCCGAGCCCGCCCGTCGGTCCTCGACCAGGTGCTGGAGCTCCGCCTCCAGCTCGGCCACCACCTGCGGGTCGAGCACCATCTGCCCCGACTCCTGGCCGAGCAGCTGGGCGAGCAGGGCCGGGTCGAGGCTGAGCGCAGCGAGTCGTCGCTCAGCCAGGGGCTGGTCGCCGTCGTAGATGAACTCGCCGGTGTAGCCGAACATCATGCTGCGCGCCATCGGGGAGGCCTCCTGGGTCTCCACCTCCACCACGCGCACCCTCCGTGCTGTGACCTGGCGCAGCAGCTCCTCCAGCTGGGGCAGGTCGAAGACGTCCTCCAGGCACTCCCGCATCGCCTCCAGCACGATCGGGAAGTCGCGGTACTGGCCTGCTACCTGCAGCAGCTGGGCCGAACGCATCCGCTGCTGCCACAGGGGCGTTCGACGCCCCGGCGTACGGCGGGGCAGCAGCAGGGCGCGCGCTGCGCACTCCCGGAAGCGGGAGGCGAACAGGGCTGAACCGTAGAGCTCCTGGGTCACCAGGTCGCGGACCTCGTCCGGGTCGGCCATCAGCAGCTCCGCGCCGGGGGACTGGTCGCCGACATCAGGGACGTGCAGCACGATCCCGTCGTTGCCGGCCACGGCGTGCACCTCTTCGCCGAAGACCTCACGGGCACGCGCCTCCACCACCAGCGACAGCGGCTGCAGCACGCGCCGCCCCAGACTGCTGTGGATGCACACCCGCCAGTCGCCCAGCTCGTCGCGGAAGCGCTCCACCATCAGCACCTCGCTGGAGGGCACCACGCTGGTGGCGGCGACCTGCTCGGCCACCAGGCCGGCCAGGTTGGCCCTGGCCGAGTCCTGCAGGTCCAGCCCGGCCGGGAGCCGGAGCGTGTGGTCGCCGCTGGCGGTGATCTCGGCCATCGCCTCACCGATCGCGCGGCCCACCTCGACCGGACGGCTCGGCTGGTCACTGGTCCAGAAGGGCAGCCGTCCCGCCAGGCCGGCGGCGGAGGTGACCAGTACCTGGTTGGGGGTGATCTCCTCGATCCGCCACGAGGTGGTCCCCAGGGTGAACACGTCCCCCACCCGGGACTCGTAGACCATCTCCTCGTCCAGCTCCCCGACCCGCCGGCCCGGTTCACGCTTGCCCGAGGCGCTCCCGGTACCGACCAGGAAGACACCGAAGAGGCCCCGGTCGGGGATCGTGCCGCCGGAGGTCACCACCAGCCGACGGGCACCAGGGCGTCCGGTCAGGGTTTGTGCCACCCTGTCCCAGACCAGTCGGGGCTTGAACTCGGCGAAGTCCTCACTGGGATAGCGACCACTGAGCATGTCGAGCACCGATTCCCAGACCGCCTCGGGCAGCTCACGGTAGGCATCGCAACGACGTACCAGGGCAAGGGCGTCGGCGACCGGCCAGGTCTGGTCCACGCACATGCTCACCAGGTGCTGGGCCAGCACGTCCAGCGGATTGCGCAGCCGAGGGACGGACTCGATCTGGTTGTCCATCATCCGCCTGGCCACGACCGCGGCCTCGAGCAGGTCGTTGCGATGCGTCGGGAGCACAACGCCGTGACTCGTGGCCCCCACCTGGTGTCCGGCGCGGCCGATGCGTTGCAGGCCGCTGGCGACGGATGGGGGAGAGGAGACCTGGATCACGAGGTCGACCGCGCCCATGTCGATGCCCAGTTCCAACGAGCTGGTGGCGACCACGCACGGCAGGGTGCCGGACTTGAGCTGGGCCTCGATCTCGGCACGGCGTTCCTTGCTCACCGACCCGTGGTGGGCGCGGGCCACCACGGGTGCCCGGGTGCCGTCATTGCCGCGGGTGGCGCCCGATTGGGCCATCACCTGGGCGGGGGCGGCAGAAGGTTCCGGGTTGCCGGCCTCGAGGCGTTCGGTGTGCAGGTCGTTGAGGTGGGAGGTGAGCCGTTCGGCCACCCGTCGTGAGTTGACGAAACAGATGGTCGAGCGGTGGGCGTCCACCAGTTCGAGAATGCGATGTTCCAGAAAGGGCCAGATCGACGCATTGGCCGGCGCGTCCTCCCCAGACTGGACGTCGCGTCCCGGCGGGCTGGACAGGTCGGTCATGTCCTCCAGGGGGACCTCGACGTCGAGCTTCCACTGTTTGGCCGATGGCGGTGCCACGACGGTGACCAGCCGGTCACCGCCGAGGAAGGCCGCCACCCTTTCTGGTGGCGTCACGGTGGCCGAGAGCCCGATGCGCTGGGCGCCGCCCCTGGCGCTCATGGCATCCAGCCGCTCCATGCTGAGCGCCAGGTGCACGCCGCGCTTGGTGCCCGCCAGGGCGTGGACCTCGTCGACGATGATGGTCTCGACCTCGTCGAGGGTTTCGGCCACCTGGCTGGACAGCATCAGGAAGAGTGACTCGGGCGTTGTGATCAAGATGTCGGGGGGATCGGTCTGCAGGCGGCGCCGGTCCTTGGCGGGCGTGTCGCCGGAGCGCACGGCCACCCGCACCTGCGGTGCCGCTTCCCCGAGCTGTTCGGCGGCCAGCTGGATGCCCCGCAATGGCGCCCTCAGGTTGCGCTCGATGTCCACGGCCAGTGCCTTGAGTGGCGAGACGTAGAGCACCCGGACCTTGCCGGGGCGGGCTTGTGTGGCCAGTCGGTCCAGGCAGTGGAGGAAGGCCGCCAGAGTCTTGCCAGAACCGGTGGGAGCCACCACGAGGGCGTGCCGGCGGCTCCCGATCGCCTGCCAGGCGGCGACCTGTGCCGGTGTGGGATCCGCGAAGACCTGCGAGAACCACGAGCGGGTGGCGGGGGCGAAGCCCGCCAGGGAGTCATCGGCACGCTGGTTCATGTGAGCCATTGTGACCGGTGGTCCTGACAGTTTCCTGCCTCCGCCACCCGCAGGGATGGTCGGCCTTGGTGGGTCAGCGCTTGCGCGCCTGCTTGGCGTCCTTGAGCGCGGCCTCCTCGGCATGGTGGTCGATCACGTGCAGGCGGACACGCTCCATCGCGGCTTCACGCTCCGCGTCGAAGTCCATCGGCTGCACCTCGGTGCGCGCCTGCGCCATGGCCCGGTAGAGCACGGCCATCAGGATGATCCAGACCGGTGCTGCGGCCAGTGCCAAGCGGGAACCGGGATCCAGTGCCAGCACGACGAGCATGGCGGCGAAGAAGGCCAGGCCGGCCCAGCACATCACGCGCCCGGCGGGCATCGGGTAGGTGGACTCGGCGTGGCGCTCGGGGTGCCTCTTCAGGTAGGCGAGGTAGCACACCAGGATGAAGCCCCAGACGGAGATGTAGAGCACCGAGGAGACGCCGGCGACCAGGGCGAAGGCATCCATCACGGTGTCGGACAGCATGACCAGGACGATGGCCGGGGAGATGCAGGCCGCGGTCAGCAGGAGTGCCCGGAAGGGGATGTGGCGGTGGTTCAGGTGTGCGAAGCGTCCTGGGGCATTGCGCTCGCGCGCCAGGCCATACATGATGCGCGAGGTCGAGAAGACACCGGAGTTGGCGGACGAGGCTGCCGAGGTGAGCACCACGAAGTTGATGATGTGGAAGGCGAGGCCCACGCCGATGAAGCCGAACATCTCCACGAAGGGGCTCTTGTCGGGGTCGATCAGGTCCCACGGCATGACGGCCATGATCACCGACAGCGCGCCGATGTAGAAGATCAGGATTCGGGCCGGAATGGAGTTGATGGCCTTGGGCAGGTTGTGCATCGGGTCGGCGGTCTCGGCCGCGGCGGTGCCCGCCATCTCGATGCCCTGGAAGGAGAAGATGGCGATCTGGAAGCCTGCCAAGAAGCCCATCAGGCCGCGCGGGAAGAAGCCGCCGCGATCCCACAGGTGGGTGAAGGAGGCAGCCGGGGTGCCGGCCATCGGGGGCTGGAAGTGCGTGATGGCCAGGTAGCCACCCACCAGCACCAGGGCCACGATGGTGATGATCTTGATCATCGCGAACCAGAACTCCAGCTCGCCGAAGAGCTTGACGGCCACCATGTTGAGCGCAGTCAGGGTGATCACGACGATGAGGGCCGGGATCCACTTGGGCAGGTCCGGGAACCAGACGGCCAGGTAGCCGCAGATGGCCACGGTGTCGGCGATGCCGATCACCACCCAGCACATCCAATAGGTCCAGCCGACGTAGAAGCCGGCCCAGGGGCCCACGAGGTCGGTGGCGAAGTCCGCGAAGGACTTGTAGGCGAGGTTGGACAGCAGCAGCTCGCCCATGGCCCGCATCACGAAGTAGAGGAAGAAGCCGATCACCAGGTAGACCAGCAGGATCGAGGGGCCAGCGAGGTGGATCGTGCGTCCGGCGCCGAGGAACAGGCCGGTGCCGATGGCTCCGCCGATCGCGATCAGCTGCAGGTGGCGGTTCTTGAGTTCACGCTTGAGCTCGTGCTCGTGCTCGTCCCCGTCAAGGACAGTGGCCCCGGACGTGTCCGGAGACTCGGTCCTGGTCTTCTGGGTTGCCATGGCATCCCCGTCATTGGGTTGCATCTGTGAGTACCTTCCGTCATGGGTAGGGGGATCCTCCGCACCCGTCCACTCGTCGGCTCTGACGCATGCTGGCACGAAGGACCACCGGTAGGTCTTCTTTCAGGCTAGCCATCCAAGCGGTCGATTCACGGGATGACGAGGCAAATGTTGCAGATCTCACGCCGGTGGGCCCACCGGGGGCGCCGGGTAGGCTGATCGTCATGACGGGATCCTGCAATGAGTGAGACCGAACTGTGGCGGCGCATGGCGCAGTGGCTTCCTGAGGGCACCGTCGAGTACTGGGCGGAGATGGTGGTGCTGGCAGAGTTGGACGGGTGCACCGTCCGTGAGGCTCTAGCTCAGGGAGTGCCGGCTCAGGCCATCTGGCGAGCCGTGTGGGCAATGCTGGAGCTTCCGCCCAGCGCTCGCTGAGCCAGGGCCGCGGCCCCGTCCCGGGGAGCGGCGCCCCAGCAGGGTGTGGCTGGCCTGAGGGGGCGGCAGCGCGCCACATTGTTGCAATCGAACAATTGTTCTAGGCTGGGCGCGTCCTACCGATCAGACGCAGGCAAGAGCGCTGAGGGCTTGTCCACATGGCAGGTTGTCCACAGCGGCGGCACCGACGTGAAAAATTGTCAGAGCCGATTCCTAGAGTCCTCGGTGAATGCAGGACACCCCATTTCGACCGGGCAGGTGCCCGGACCAGGAAGGAAGGCCGTCATGGCTGTTGCAGACCGCACGAAGGCTCTCGAGGCCGCATTGGCCCAGATCGAGAAGCAGCACGGCAAGGGGAGTGTGATGCGTCTGGGTGACGAGACCCGCGTCCCGATCGCCTTCATCCCCACCGGTTCGGTCTCGCTGGACATCGCACTCGGCATTGGCGGGCTGCCCCGCGGCCGCATCGTCGAGATCTACGGTCCTGAGTCCAGCGGCAAGACGACCGTCGCTCTGCACGCCGTGGCCAATGCCCAGAAGGCGGGTGGCATCTGCGCCTTCATCGACGCCGAGCACGCGCTCGATCCCGACTACGCCGAGAAGCTCGGTGTCGACACCGATGCCCTGCTGGTCAGCCAGCCCGACAATGGTGAGCAGGCCCTCGAGATCGCCGACATGCTGGTCCGTTCGGGAGCCCTCGACCTGATCGTCATCGACTCCGTGGCCGCCCTGACCCCCCGCGCCGAGATTGAGGGCGAGATGGGTGACAGTCACGTCGGTCTCCAGGCCCGACTGATGAGCCAGGCGCTGCGCAAGATGACCGGTGCCCTCAGCCAGGCCGGAACCACCGCAATCTTCATCAACCAGTTGCGCGAGAAGATCGGCGTGATGTTCGGTTCGCCCGAGACCACCACCGGCGGCAAGGCGCTGAAGTTCTACTCCTCGGTGCGTCTGGACGTCCGCCGCATCGAGACCCTGAAGGACGGCACGGAGCCCGTCGGCAACCGCACCCGCGTCAAGATCGTCAAGAACAAGGTGGCCCCTCCCTTCAAGCAGGCCGAGTTCGACATCCTCTACGGCCAGGGGATCAGCCGGGAGGGAAGCCTGATCGACATGGGTGTCGACAAGGGTGTGATCCGCAAGGCCGGTGCGTGGTTCACCTATGGCACCGACCAGTTGGGCCAGGGCAAGGAGAATGCCCGCAACTTCCTCAAGAAGAACCCGGAGGTGGCGGACGAGATCGAGGCCAAGATCCTCGCTGCCCTGGGCATGGGGGAGCAGCCCGAGGAGAAGACCGACGAGGTGCCCGAGGGTATCGATCCGGTGACCGGCGAAGTCGCCTTCTGAGGCGGACGTAGCCCCGGATGAGTCACCAAGGGTTCGGACGACGGCCTGCGCGGGAAGCTCCCGCGCAGGCCGCTGGTCCTGACGCCGACCCGATGGAGGTGGCGCGCGAGATCGCGCTGCGCATCCTCACCATGCGCGACCACTCCCGTCAGGAGCTGGCGGGCAAACTCGATGCCAAGGGCGTGCCCGAGGACGTGCGGGACGAGCTGCTGGATCGCTTCGAGGAAGTGGGCCTGGTCAACGACGAGAGCTTCGCCCAGCAGTGGACCCGAGCCCGTCGGTCCAGCCGCAAACTGTCGAAGATGGCCGTGCGGCGTGAGCTCCAGACCAAGGGTGTCGACCGAGACCTCATCGACCAGACCTTGGACGAGATCGACCACGACAGCGAGGTGGCCCTGGCCACCGAGCTGGCGCGCAAGAAGTGGCGCTCGGTCCACTCGCTGCCACGCGAGGTGGCCTACCGCAGGATGGCGGGTGCACTGGCACGCAAGGGCTATTCCTCCAGCGTGGTCAGTCAGGTGCTCCGAGAGGTGATGGACTCCGACCGGGGCCCCTACGAGACCGGCCAGTGGTGACGGGCTGGCCGCCGACGGTCGATCGTCTTGCCCGTGGTCGGGCCGACAACTAGCCTCGAAGGAGAAGTGGAGGCCACTTCGTCGAGCTGTCGGACCCCACCCCCTCGCGACCGCCTCCCACGAGGAGGAGGAACGATGGTCTGGCTCTGGGTTGCTCTGGGTGTGATGGTGCTGCTGGCGAGTGGATTGGCAGCAGCACTCGTCCAGACCCGGCGCGTCGGCCGGGAACAGGCACGCCTCGAGGAGGACGTGGCCCATCGGCGCGAAGCCGCGCTGGATCGTCGCGAGGCCGAACTGGCAAGCCGTGAGCAGGAAGTGGCCGACCAGCGCCAGCGCGACGAGCAGGAACGCCAGGAACTTGCCAAGGCGCGCCAGCAGGCGGACCGGGACAGGAGCGAGCTGCGCGATCGCACGGACCAGGCCGCCAGCAGTGCTGCCTCGGCCGAGTCACGACGCTCCGAGCTCGAGCGGCGCCTGGCCGAGGTGCAGCAGCGCACCGAGCTGGAGGAGGAGCGAATCCGTCTCGAGCAAGCCGACCTGCGCCAGCTCCGCTCCACCTTGGAGACCCGCGAGCAGCGACTGGGGGAGCGCGAGGACCGCGCGCTGGCCGAGTCGCACGACATCCAGGCCCGACTGGACGAGATCGCCGAGTCGCAGGAGCAAGTACAGGCCGACCGGGAACGAGCCGCCGAGGAGCTGCAGCGCGTCGCCGGTCTCGACCAGGTCCAGGCCCGCGCGGAGGTCATTGCCCAGGCCGAGCACGAGGCCCGGCTGGAGGCGACCACATTGGCGCGAGACATCGAACGGAAGGCCCGCCAGCAGGCCGACTCCCGCGCCCGCGGCATCATCGTCACCGCCATCCAGCGCCTGGCCTCCGAGCAGACCTCCGAATCGGTGGTGAGCACCCTCGACCTTCCCAGCGACGAGATGAAGGGGCGCATCATCGGCCGTGAGGGCCGCAACATCCGTCACTTCGAGCAGGTCACCGGCGTCAACGTGATGATCGACGACACGCCCGGTTCGGTGCTGCTCAGCTGCTTCGATCCGGTGCGCCGGGAGACGGCACGCCTCACGCTAGCGGAACTGGTCGCCGACGGCCGGATCCACCCGGCACGCATCGAAGAGGTGCACGAGCGCAGCACCGAACGCATCCACGAGCGCATCCTGCGCGCCGCCGAGGATGCACTGGCCGAAGTGGGGATCTCCGACATCGACCCCGCCCTGCTGCCCACCATCGGAGCCCTGCGCTATCGCACCAGCTACGGCCAGAACGTGCTGCGCCACCTGGTCGAGTGCGGCCACCTGGCCGGCATGATGGCAGCCGAGCTGGGCCTGGACGTCGCCACCTGCACCCGCGCCGCCTTCCTGCACGACATCGGCAAGGCGCTGAGCCACGAGGTGGAGGGAACCCATGCCATGGTCGGAGCCGAGCTGGCGCGCCGCCATGGCGAGTCACCCGAGATCGTGCACGCCATTGCCGCCCACCACAACGAGGTGGAGCCCACCACCGTCGAGGCCGTGCTCACCCAGGCCTGTGATGCCATCTCCGGCTCGCGTCCCGGCGCCCGCCGTGAGTCCCTGGAGGCCTACGTCAAGCGTCTCGACCGGTTGGAGCAGATCGCGGCCTCGCACGACGGAGTCGAGCGCGTCTTCGCCATGCAGGCCGGGCGCGAGGTCCGCGTGATGGTGCTGCCCGAGGTGGTCGACGACGCCTCGGCGCACCAGCTGGCGCGCCAGATCGCCCACGAGGTGCAGGAGGAGCTCACCTACCCGGGCCAGATCCGGGTCACCGTGGTGCGCGAATCCCGCGCCACCGAGATAGCCCACTGAGCGCTGTCATTCCTCCAGACCGGCTTCGCCGCCAGGAGCTCGTGCCGAGGCAATGGGGCCGGGGCTCCCCGCAGTCAGCGGTCCGCGCCCAGACCGGCCAGGAAGTCGCGTGCGCGCTGGGTGCGGGGATGGTCGAAGAAGTCTTCGGGCGGTCCCTGCTCCACGATGGTCCCGTCGGCCAGCATCACCACCCGGTCGGCGGCACGCCGCGCGAAGGACATCTCATGGGTCACCACCACCATGGTCAGGCCTTCGGAAGCCAGCTGCAGCATCGCCTCCAGCACCTCGGTGACCATCTCCGGGTCGAGCGCGCTGGTCGGCTCGTCGAAGAGCACCAGACGAGGCTCCATCGCCAGCGCCCGCGCGATCGCCACACGCTGCTGCTGGCCACCCGACATTTGGCCCGGCACGCGGTCCGCATGTTCGGACAGGCCCACCTTGGCCAGCAGGCGCAGGCCCCGCTCACGGGCGGACTGCGCATCCAGGCCCAGCACCTCCACCGGCCCGAGAACCACGTTCTCCAAGGCCGTCATCGTCGGGAACAGGTTGTAGGACTGGAAGACCATGGCGACCCGGGAGCGCAGCTCGGCGAGCTCCGCTCCGCCTGCGGGGATCGGTGAGCCGTCGACGGTGATGGTGCCGCCGTCGATCCGCTCGAGAGCATTGATGGTGCGCACCAAGGTGGACTTGCCGGAGCCTGACCGTCCCAGGACCACCAGGACCTCGCCTCGGTGCACGTCCAGGTCGATGCCGCGAAGCACCTCGTGCCCGTCGAAGCTCTTGGTCACGCCGCGCATGCTGACCACCACGTCATCACCGGGCGTGACGCCGGCCGGCACATCGGCTTCCGTCCTCCTCACCTCAGGCATCGGCGTCCTCCTGCAGCAGGCCCCACTGTCCGACGAAGTCCTCGCCAGGTTCCAGCACCACCAGGTCCTCGTGGGTGGGGCCCGGGTTGAAGGCGTCGGGCCCACAGGTCATCGGCTCGACGGCCAGGCTGCGGCCGTCGCCGGGGGTGTAGAGCTGGGCCCAGCGCATCGACTCGTCACCCCACAGCAGCGTGCGGTGTTCGCTTCCCTGCAGGCAGATGTCCCAACGTCCCTCGACGCGCTCGGCTCCGGTGAAGGCGGTGTCCAGTCCCACCCCGGCCAGCAGCTTGGGCTTTCGCAGGTCGGCGACGGTCTGGTCGAGGGGGCGGGTCTCGGTGGGCAGCAGGCGTTCGTCGACGCCCAGCACTGTCGAGAAGGGCACCTGGATGGTGCAGTCGGCCAGCGTCCCGTCGGGGGCCAGCAGGTAGGGGTGGGCCCCGTAGCCGAAGGGCACGGCCTGGGGGCCCACATTGCTGGCGCGCACGGTGACGGTGAGCCCGTCGTCCGAGAGCCGGTGTTCCAGCTGGAGTTCCACCACGCCGGGCCAGCCGGGCTGCGGATGCAGCAGGTAGCGCTGCACGAGGTGCTCGTCGGACTGCTCGACGGTCGTCCAGGGCACCCAGCAGACCAGGCCGTGGATCGCATTGTTGCGCTCGGGCTCGCTGAGTGGGAGCTGCAGCTGGATGCCGTCGTGGACCCAGCGGCCGTCGCGGATGCGGTTGGGCCAGGGCATCAGGTGCTGGCCCTGGCAGCCGATCGGGGAGTTCTCCACTTCGAAGGGCAGCACGACGTCGCGGCCGTCGACGGTGTAGCTGCGAAGGGCCGCACCGAGCTCGGTGACCACCGCTTGCTGGGTGCCGTGACGAGGGTGTGCTGGGTGCCGGTGGGTGAGATCATGGGCCCCACCCTAGGACCTGCGGCCGCTCGCCTGCGAGGCACGATTCACCGCGGGCCACCCACGCAATCTAGAGTTGTCCCACCATGTCTGAATCCATTGCCACCAGCGCGCCCGCAGCACCCCGCACCTACCAGGTGATCACCTACGGCTGCCAGATGAATGTCCACGACTCGGAGCGCATCTCCGGCCTGCTGGAGGGTGCTGGGCTGGTGCGCAGTGACCGCGACGTCTCCGAGGAGGGCGGCGCGGACGTGGTGGTCTTCAACACCTGCGCGGTGCGCGAGAATGCCGACAACCGGCTCTACGGCACCCTGGGCCACATGGCCGCGGTCAAGCGCACCCGGCCCGGCATGCAGATCGCCGTGGGTGGCTGCATGGCGCAGAAGGACCGCGACGTGGTTGTCGGGAAGGCGCCCTGGGTCGACGTGGTCTTCGGCACCCACAATGTCGGCAAGCTGCCGGTGCTGCTGGAGCGGTCCCGGGTGGAGCAGGCCAGCCAGGTGGAGATCGCCGAGGCGCTGGAGAACTTCCCGTCGAACCTGCCCACGCGCCGCGAGTCGCCCTACTCGGCCTGGGTGAGCATCAGCGTGGGCTGCAACAACACCTGCACCTTCTGCATCGTGCCCCAGCTGCGCGGCAAGGAGACGGACCGTCGCCCGGGCGACATCCTCGCCGAGGTCCAGGCGCTGGTCGATGAGGGCGTGCAGGAGGTGACCCTGCTGGGCCAGAACGTCAACACCTACGGCGTGGAGTTCGGCGACCGGGGCGCCTTCGCGAAGCTGCTGCGGGCCTGCGGCCAGGTCGAGGGCCTGGAACGGGTGCGCTTCACCAGCCCGCACCCGGCCAGCTTCACCAGCGACGTCATCGACGCGATGGCCGAGACCCCCAATGTGATGCCGAGCCTGCACATGCCCCTGCAGTCGGGCTCGGACAAGGTGCTGCGCGAGATGCGGCGTAGCTACCGCAGCGAGCGCTTCCTGCGGATCCTCGACGAGGTGCGCACCAAGATCCCGCGCGCGGCGATCACCACCGACATCATCGTCGGCTTCCCCGGTGAGACGGAGGAGGACTTCCAGGAGACGCTGCGCGTGGTGGAGCAGTCGCGCTTCAGCGCCGCCTTCACCTTCCAGTACTCGATCCGTCCCGGCACGCCCGCCGGCGTGATGGACAACCAGGTGCCCAAGGCCGTCGTGCAGGATCGCTACGAGCGCCTGCTGGAACTGGTCAACCGGCTGGCCTGGGAGGAGAACCAGAAGCTGGAGGGCACCGAGGTGGAGGTCATGTTCGCCGTGGGGGAGGGCAAGAAGGATGCCGAGACCAACCGGATGACCGGGCGGGCCCGCGACAACCGCCTGGTGCACGTCACCGTCCCCTCCGACCCGGCGCTGCGGCCCCGCCCGGGCGATGTGGCGACCACGGTCATCACCCATGCAGCGCCGCACCACCTCAATGCCGATGCCGGGATCACCCAGCTGCGCCGCACGCGCGGTGGGGACGCTTGGCAGGCCCGCCACGAGGCACCGCCGGCACCAGCCGGGGTCGGCCTGGGCATGCCGACGATTGGCGCGCCCGCGAGCTGACGGGCCCAGACGCCCCGGACACGACCGGGGGCGGACACCGATGGTGTCCGCAGTGA
>NZ_JBHWOO010000195.1:0-2684 GCF_043424415.1 Luteococcus sp.
CCGGCGCCGTTGGGTCCGAGGAAGCCGTGCACCTGTCCGGTGGGGACTTCCAACGTCAGCCCGTCGAGGGCGCGCAGCCTGCCGAAGGTCTTGACCAGGTCAGTGGTCTGGATTGCGAGGTCGTTCATTCCCGTCTCCCGGGGTGGTGGTGTTGGCTGCCTGCAGCGTCTCCAGATATGCGGGCGTGAACAGGCCATGGGTGAAGACTTCGGCGGCCACCAGGCCATAGCGCTCGACGACGTCTGGGTCGTCGAGCTGCTGGCCTCCCAGCTGGCGGGCAAACTGCTCCGAGAGCATGAGCAGACCCAGGGAACTGGCTGCGAGGAAGGCCACGGTGGCCTCCCGGTCCTGGGGCATGTGCACCAGCCCCTGCGCCTCGGCCAGGTCGAGCAGGGACGCGGTCATGGTGACGGTCCGGTTGTAGATCCGGTCCGCGATCGCGCCCCCCTCGCGCAGGCCGGTGGTCAGGTAGGCGATCACCGGTTCGTACTCGGGATGTTCGGCCAGGTAGTCCCGCAGGCCGGGCTGGGGGCCGAGGGTGAGCAGCGTCTTCTCCTGCTCCAGGAACTCCATCACCCAGTCGTCGCAGTGCTCGCGCAGCCGGTTCTTGCTGCCGAAGTGGTGAATCACGAGGCCGGGGGAGACGCCGGCACGTGCGGCGATCTGGCGGATCGTCGTCTTCTCGAAGCCCTGGGCACCGAACAGCTCCAGGGCCGCCAGGCGGATACGCGCCTGGGGCAGGAGGTCGGCAGGGTTTGAACTCACGTTCAAGAAGTTAAACGCATGTTCAGTCTGAGTCAAGAACTCCGATCAGGCCACGTCGCGCCGGGTGAAGAAGAGCCAGCCCAGCACGATGCTCGCCAGTGCCAGCCCGCCCAGCCACAGGCCGGCATCCGCGCGGGTGAGGACGTGTTGCACCGCGAAGTAGGCATCGGTGGTTCCGGGCTTGAGCACGTTGACCGTGTAGGTCATCCGCCCCTCGAACCAGGCCTCGAGGTTCTGGAGGAGGCCGAAGCGCTGCAACCAGGAGTCGCCGTTGCCGTAGGAGACGGAGAAGAGGCTGTAGACCGCGACGGCCGACACCACGGCCACCGTGTGGCGGAAGAGGAAGGCCAGTCCCGCGGCTGCCAGCGCCCCGGCCACCGCCAGCACCAGACCCCGCCCCAGCCCCGCCAGCAGCGAGGCCTGCGCCTGGCCAGTGAGGTCTTGCTGGAAGTCACTCATCTGGCCGATGACCCACAACCCGACGACCATCAAGCAGGAGACCACCGTCGTCAGCACCGCGGTGAAGAGCCCCACCACCGCCAGCTTCGAGGCGACGACCCTGCTTCGCCTCGGCTCCACCAGCAGCCAGCTGCCGATGTTGCCAGTGGTGAACTCGGCTCCGACGAAACTGCCCGCCGCCAGCATTCCTGCCGCCAGCGACAGCAGGCCGGCCAGGTAGGGCAGCGGAATGACGGCGTCGCTCATCCGCGCCGGGGTCATGGCGTACCACTGTGCCCGCGGAGCCATGGCCTCGGCGGTGCACTCCATCAGGTAGGAACGATCCATCTGCGGGTCGCTGCGGAGCATCTCCTCATTGCTGGCCTGGCAGTCCTTGATCTGCTGGGCCCCGTTCCTGTCCCAGTCGGCCTGTGCCTGCCGGTAGCTCGCGATGGCCTCCTGCTTCTGCTGCTCGGTGGGGGGCCCGGTGCCCTCCCAGACAGCCCAGCCGGTGACGCCCAGGGCCAGCAGCACCCCCACCAGGCACAGGATCGTCACTTGCCGGTGCAGCAGGCGCCGCAGCTCGGCCAGTACCAGTCGTGCCATCTCAGTTCTCCCTCTGCATGGTGATCCCGCTGCCCTCGCCGGGGCTGTTTCCGCTGGTCAGCTCCAGGTAGACCGACTCCAGGTCGCGACGCACCGGCGTCATCTCGCGCACGTAGAGCCCTTCGTCGGCCAGCAGGCGGGTGATCCGGGCCGGGTCCCCGGCACCCTCCACCATCAGCGCGGGGCCGTCGGTGCCCACCTGCAGCCCGGCCCGCACCAGCACCGTCGCCGCCGTCGTCGAGTCCTCCACCAACACCCGCACCCGGCTGGCGCGCGCTCCCAGCAGCTCCACCACACTGCCGCTGGCCAGCAGGCTTCCCTTGCCGATCACACTGACGGTGTCGGCCACCTGCTCCACCTCGCTGAGCAGGTGGGAGCTGACCAGCACGGTGCGGCCCTCGCGCCCCAGGCCGCGGACGGTCTCGCGCATCTCGTGGATGCCCGACGGGTCGAGGCCATTGGTCGGCTCGTCGAAGACCAGCAGCTCGGGATCCTTCAGCAGGGTGGCGGCCAGCGCGAGGCGCTGCTGCATTCCCAGCGAGTAGCTGCGGAAGCTGTCCTTGTCGCGCCCGGCCAGCCCCACCTGCTCCAGCACCGCGTCGACCCGGCGCGGGGCGACTCCGGCGGCCGTGGCGGCGAGCTCCAGGTTCAGCCGGCCCGAGAAGTTCGGGAAGAAGCGGGGACGCTCCACCACCGCGCCCACCTGCGGCATGACGGCCGGCAGGTGCCTGGGGACGTCACGTCCCAGTACCTGCATCGAACCGGCATCGGCCCGCACCAGTCCCAGCAGCATCCGGATCGTGGTGGTCTTGCCCGAGCCATTGGGCCCCAGGAAGCCGTGCACACCGCCGCGGGGCACCACCAGGTCGAGCCCG
>NZ_JBHWOO010000196.1:0-3052 GCF_043424415.1 Luteococcus sp.
GTAGCTTCGGCTGCGGTGGCGTAGGCGGCCTGGAATGTGGACAGATCATAGAAATCGGCCTGGTTGATGTAGGCAAAGTCCGGTGCCAGGTGGGGTACGTACACCTCCCGGGCTACGCGCGCGTAGATGCTCTGGTGGTCCGCGGTGCCGTGCCGCTGTGCAACGAGGCGGATCTGCGCGACGCGCTGATCCCAGGTCTCAGCTTCGACAATGCTGCGAATAGTGTTGTCGATGGTCGTCATCCCGCTACGGTCCCCCGGCCTTGTGCTGCGTTCAACTCTTGGACCTCACGCGCGAGGCGCGCCCGAGCGCTCTCCACGAACTCGGCGTGGATGTCTAGGCCACCCACGCGGCGGCCCAGACGATGTGCCACGACAGCGGTGGTGCCACTGCCGGCGAACGGGTCTATCACGACGGCCTCGGCTGGGGTCAGTGCCTTGATGAAGAACTCAGCGAGCCCCTCGGGCATCGGCGCGGTGTGGCTCACGCCTCGGTGCTGGTTGTAAGTCTGACTCACACTGATGACGTTGCCTGGGTCCGCGCCGCCGCGAGAGTAAGTGGACGTCCGGTCGCGCCCGAATCCGGCTTCCGTGTTTCTCCGACCATTGGTATCTAGGCGCCGGCGCTCGATCTCTTCGGGAGTTGTCTTGTAGGGGACTCGTACCGCATCCAAGTCGAAATAGGGCTTGGCTCCGCGGGCAAAGTGGAAGACGTGCTCGAATGAGTCTTTGGTGCGGGGTCCGAACTTCCCGGGGATGGCGTTCGGCTTCTGCCAGATGTACTCATCGATCCAGCGCCACCCCATGTTCTGTAGGGCTATGACCAGCTGGAAGACGTAGGGATGGCGCTGCCCTCGCAGCGGTCCGCTCTTAGCCACGCGGTTCTTGATATTGATGACCAGTGAACCAGTTTCGGCGGTGGCATCGAACATGGCACGCGCGAAGGGCAGGAACCATTCGACGTAGCGGTCGGGGTGGATGCGGCTGTAAGCGCGCTGATCGGCGTAGGGCGGCGACATGAAGAACAGGTCGACGGAGCCAGCCGGAAGGCGCGGGAGCCACGTCAAAGAGTCTCCCCAGGTGATGCCCTCGGACAGCAGCTGGTGGAGGGCTTGCTCCTCGCCTTGGGGTGGCTGTGACTGCGAGGTGGGGACGGCCTGGAGGTGCATGCTTCTCAACTTACTGCGGGGGGCTGACGTGTCTGGCGAGGTCATAGTGTGTTCACTCCCCCATGGGGCGGCCGCGCGGGATACTGCCGGCCTCGAGGTCGGGGAACGGCTTCCCACTGTTGTACTTCTTCTCGCGGCGCTCCACCTCGGCCATGACGGCTTTGTGGATGAAGTCGGAGAGGCTGCGGTCCCCCTCCTCGCGGTCGGTGTGGCGGAAGGCGCCGCGCATCCGGGCAGTGTCGTCTTGCGGCTGGTAGAACGTGACCTTGGGCGGGTACTTCTTGCCGCTCGAGGCTGCCGCTGGCGTCGGCGTCCTGGGGGCCGTGGTGGCGTCAGTGGGCTCCGGGGTCGTGGTCGGGGTGGCGGGAGTGCGGTTGGCGAACGGGTTCTTTCGGGCGGTCACTTGAGGGCTCCTTCGGTGATCTTGTCGAGGAGTTGCGCGAACTCCTCGGCGTGCTGGCGGCCGCGGCGCGATTCGTCCAGGGCGGTTCCTTCTTGGGTCGCGGTGGCGATCGCTGCGCGTGCGTGGATGATGGGGTCGAGGACGGAGAACCCTTGGGAGTCGGCCGCCTCGCGGAGCTGCGCCAACCAGGCGGGCGCGTCCTTGGTGCGGGCGTCGTAGCGGTTGACGATGACGCCGGCGAAGCGGAGGTCTGGCGCGTAGTGCTGCTGCACGGTGGTGATCGTGTCGAGCAGCTGGACGAGTCCTCGAGATGAGAGGTAGTCGGCAACGCTGATGGCGACTGCCACGTCGGAGGCCACCAGGGCGTTGATGGTGAGCTGATCGAGCGAAGGGCCGGTGTCGATGACTACGAGGTCGTAGCGGTCAAGCACAGGGGCCAGGGAGTCGTGGAGTCTGCGCTCGCGTGCCAGGGGGGCCACCACCAGCTCGTCGCGGACGATGCCGAGCGCACCGCCGACGGTGGGCACGACGTCGAGACCGGGCCATAGGCCGGGCACGATGACATCGGCCATGCTGGTGTCGCGGTCCTGGTTGCTCAGGGCGTTGGCGAGGCCGGGGGCGTCTTCTGATAGGTCCTCGGCGGTGATGACGGCGGTGCCGCTGCCCTGAGGGTCGGCGTCGACGTAGAGCACTCGTGCACCTCGGCGCACGGCTGCGCGGGTGAGGTTCACGGCGCAGGTGGTCTTGCCGACGCCGCCTTTCTGGTTGACGACGCTGGCGACCTTGGCTCTCGCGGTAGTGGTCATGGCGGTGAGCCTTTCGTGGAAGGGCGGGGGAAGAGCCGGAGGGGCCGGCCCCTCCCCCGCTGGTGGTCACTCTGTGGGCTGCTGCTTCTTGCCGGGCACGTGGACGTCCTGGCCGCGGAAGCTGGCGCCGATCTGGTCGGCCTGCACGTTGTGCTGCAACCGGGGGGTGCCGTCCTTGGCGGTGTACTCGGTGACGTAGTAGCGGCCGGCGAAGATCACGCGCACGTTGCCGTCGCGCTCAGCGGTGGCCACCAGGCGCTCGGCGTCGCGGCCGCTGACGGCGACGTCGTAGGCGATGGCCGGGCCGTCGACGTAGTCGTCGCCCTTCTTGATGCTGTCGGTGACGATCACGCGGGCGTAGGTGTAGGAACCGCGCTCCCCCTGCTGAAGCTTGGGGGTGGCGGCGAGGTTTCCGGTACGGACGATGTAGCTCATTGGGAGCCTCCTTCGTGTCGGTGCATCCATTGTTGTCAATAGAGTTACTGGGGTCAATAGGTCTAGCTAGTTCGTATCCTCCTCGGTCTCGGCGGTGCGGGAAGCGTGAGGCGAGTGCAGCTCGTGCAGCAGCTCGCGGGGGTCGGCCTGCCAGGCGCGCACGGTGGCCTCGGGCCAGCCGGCGGCGATCGCGCGCTGCACCTCGTTGCCGCTGGCGAATCCCTGCCACTGCGGGAGAGC
>NZ_JBHWOO010000197.1:0-9539 GCF_043424415.1 Luteococcus sp.
AGACCGGGGCCGTGACCAGCCTCGAGCATCAGTCGAAGCTCACCTGGCGGCCCAGGGTTCCGGTGAGCTGGCGCAGGTAGGCGGTGGACTGCACCGTGGCCAGGTCCTGCTGCACCGAGGCCAGCCGCTGGTCGAGGTGCAGGCGGCGCACCGGACGCGCATTCTCGGCCTTGCGGACGAAGGGTGACAGGTCGGCGATGCCCTGCTTGAGCTGGGCGATGTCGGCGGCCTGCTTGGCACTCAACCGCTGCGCGTACCAACCGGAGTCGAGGACGACCTGGCGGGTGAACAGGGCCCGGAACTCCGGCGAGTCCAGCGTCCAGCCCTTCTCGCTGCGTCCGTGGGCCATGATCTCGAGCAGCGCCCGCAGCGGCGGGGTGGCCAGCTCGATGGTGCCGTCGGCGAAGTAGGTGCGGGCCACCCGCTCATGGGTGGCCACCACCACGTCCACGCTCTCGCAGAAGACGTCCAGGTCCTGCTCCTCGGGCCGCAGCATCTCGGGGGTGAAGACCATGTCCGGGTGCAGGAAGATGCGCCCGAAGTAGGTGGTGGCGAAGAGCTCATTCATCCGGTAGCCCAGCCGGCTGGCCTGGATGGTGCGACCGTCGTGCTCGAAGTCGGCCATCTTCTCCAGGAAGCCGCCGGCCACCAGCGCCTCGGCGCGGCGCTCATCCGGTGTCATGCGGCTGAAGATCTCGGGCACCAGCAGCGAGATGTCGTGGTCGACGCGCACCTTGGGCCCGATCACCCCTGCCGAGCTGAGCCAGCCGTCGGTCTCGGTGAGCACATAGCTGAGCAGTGCGGCGTTGAGGTCGATGATCGAGGGCAGGGCATTGAAGGGCCCCTTGGTCATCGCGCCCTCGCTGCCGGCGCCGGTGGTGGAGGGTGACTTGCCGGTCATGGAACTGATGAACTCCATGAACAGCTCCGGCAGCTCCATGTGGTGCAGCGGGTTGTAGGCGCACAGCGGCGGCACGCCCGGCTCGGCGGCGTTGTTGCGACGCCCGGCGGCCACCACGTGCACCGGCATCCGCAGCGGCTGCGCGGTGTCCATCTTGCGTTCCAGGTGGACGGCCAGGTCGGCTGCGGCGGTGCCCTCGGGATTGGTCAGGTCGGGGCGGCGCTGCAGGTAGCGGGGATTCTTCGAGCGCTTGCCGTCGACGATCCGGGGCTCGGAGGAGATGGCCAGGAAGGACGGGTGGGCGTCGTCGGGCTGTTCGGCGAAGTCGACGATCCGTTGGCGCATCGGCTCGGTGAACAGGCTCAGGCCGGCGGCATCGGCCACGATCTCGCGGGCGCGCTGTCGGGTGATCGGCTCGAAGTTGCTGATGAAGGAGCCGTCACCGGCCATGTCCTTCTCGGTCTGCTTGTCGTAACCGCGGTGGATGGCGTCGTCGGGGCGCTGGAAGAGCAGCTGCTCGCAGTTGCCGACGTACTTGGCGCTCGGCGCCTCAGGCGCGTCCGGGTCGGGCGCCACCACCGAGGCGGTGATGTCGTCTTCGGTCTGCACCTTCATGGCTGGGGAGAAGTCGGGCCGCAGGCTGAACAGGTGCCATCCGCCGTCGGACTCGAAGCCGACGCGCAGCATGTTGACCATGATGTCCACACCGTCGAGGCGCAGCGCATTGCCCTGGCGGCCGTTGATGCGTCCGACGGTGAAGTGGCTGCGCCAGTCGTCGCCCCATTCGGGCTTGTAGTAGCGCTTGACGGTGAAGACCAGTTCACTGATGTGGGCGGGGATGGTCGACAGCCACTGGTTGTACTCGTCGGTGTACTCCTCGCGGCGGGTGAGCAGCTTGATCACCGAGCCCAGCGAGCGGTCGGCCGACAGCAGCGGGCGGGTGTCGTGGGCGGCCTCGTCGCGGAAGCGCTGCGAGTAGTCGTGCTCGAGCAGGGCCTGCACCTGGTCCATGTCGTGCTCGAAGTCGGCCACATAGGCCTGGCCGAAGACGAAGGCGTCGAGCAGGCTCTTGCTGATCTCGCTCTTGCCGCCGCCCGAGACGGTGGCGGGCTTGTGCAACTGGGTGGACCAGGGCGAGGTGCCGATCAGGTGCCACTGGGTGGCGTCGGCATCGCGCTGCTTGGCGTGCACCCGGTAGCCGTTCGGAGCCAGGTAGGTGACGCCGGCCAGCAGTTGGGTGCTGCCCTCGCTGCCGTCGGGATTGGTCCAGCTGACCGTCTGGGTGCGCATCGAGTAGCTGGCCTTGCCGGGAACCACCACCAGGTGCGGCTGCTGCAGGTCGATGGCGTGGCCTGCGGGCTGCATCTCGAAGCGCTCCGGGTTGCGGGCCACCACGTCGGCGACGGTGTAGTCGTCGGGGGTGAAGGTGTCGCGCCACTCCTGGCCGAGGTTGTAGGCGGGGAAGGCCAGGGCGCCGCCGGAGTGCTCCTCCTCGGCCAGGCCGAAGAGGTTGGCCGAGTAGGAGATCTGGGTCTTGACCTCCTTCTTGCAGTAGCCGAAGTAGTTGTCGGCGATGACGGTGACGATCACGCCGCGTTCGTCGCGGGCGCACACCTTGAAGGCCTGGCCGCCGTTGTAGCACTCGTCCTCGCGCTCCCAGCACATGCCGTCGCGCTGCTGGCGCTCGGTGGCCTGGCTGACGTGCGGCAGCCCGAGCTGCTTCTTGGTGAGGGTGCGCAGGTGCGGTGCGAGGATGACGGCGCCGGTGGTGCCGGTCCATCCCTGCGGGTCGAGCGAGGCGTCGTTCTCGGGCAGGTAGGGGTCTCTGCCGTTGCCGAAGATGCCTTCGACGAAGTCGAGGTTGGAGACCAGGCCGCCGGGCGCGATGAAGCGCACCTCCATGGTGCGTTCGCGGGTGGAGCCGGGCACTGCAGGCACGACGAGCGGGCGCAGCATCAGCGAGACGAAGCAGGCGGCCTTGCGGTTCTGGTTGGCGGTGAAGGGCAGCTGCAGGTCGGCCTCGGGCGGCTGGAAGGCGGCCTCGAGCAGGCGGGCGAAGACCTCGACGGGCACGGCCAGCTTGTCGTCCTGGATGGGCAGGCCGCCCTCGGCGACGTGGAAGACGCCGGCGGTGGTGCGGCGGTCGTTGGCGGGATTGTGCAGCACGCCATTGGCCAGGCGGTAGGAGGAGAGCAGTTCGGAGCAGAACTGGTCGCCGTCGTGGGGCAGGCTCAGGGCGCGGGCCAGGCCGGGGGTGTCGAGGACGAGGGTGCTGTGGGGCAGCTGCGGCTGGATGCCAGTGACCGAGAGGTAGTCGTCGAGGAAGGCCTGGATGCGCATGTCGGCGGCGCACAGGCGCTCGCCGAGGCGTCGGGAGAGCTCGCGTTGGCGGGCGATGATGGGAGCGACGAGCTCCCCACCGCGCAGCCCCTCCTCCTGGGTGGCCAGGGGGAGACCGAGCAGTGCCAGGCGCAGGTTGATTGCGGCGATCTCTTGGGCGGGGATGGTGGTGGTCATGACTCCATCCAACTCCACGCCGGGGGCACGGGGAAGGGGCGGGGTGGACTTGCCACCCCGCCCCTCGCCCAGTACCGCAGGGGTTCTCAGTCCCTTGTGGCCGATGTCACTCGCCGAGCACCTCGGACAGCGGGGTGCAGGGCAGGTCGAAGGCCTCGGCGACGCCCTCGTAGGTGATCTTGCCGTCGTAGGTGTTGAGGCCCCTGGCCAGCGCCTCGTTCTCCTGCAGGGCCTTCTTCCATCCCTTGTCGGCCAGCTGGACGGCGTAGGGCAGGGTGGCATTGGTCAGTGCCCAGGTGGAGGTGTTGGGCACCGCACCGGGCATGTTGGCCACGCAGTAGAAGACCGAGTCGTGCACCTCGAAGGTGGGGTCGTCGTGCGTGGTCGGGTGGGAGTCCTCGAAGCAGCCGCCCTGGTCGATGGCGACGTCGACCAGCACCGAACCGGGCTTCATGCCCTTGACCATCTCGTTGGTGACGAGCTTGGGGGCCTTCTTGCCGGGGATCAGGACGGTGCCGATCACCAGGTCGGCCTCGGCGACCTGCTGCTGGACGGTCAGCGAGCTGGAGGCCAGGGCGTGCACCTTGTTGCCGTAGCGCCAGTAGGAGTTGCGCAGCTTGTTGAGGTCGACGTCGAGGATGGTCACGTCGGCGCCCATGCCCATGGCGATCTGGGCGGCATTCTGGCCGGCGACACCGCCGCCGAGGATGACGACCTTGGCCTGCTGGACGCCGCCCACACCGCCCATGAGGACGCCGCGGCCGCCGGAGGCCTTCATCAGGGTGTGTGCGCCCACCTGGGGTGCCAGGCAGCCGGCCACCTCGGACATCGGGTAGAGCAGCGGCAGGGCGCGGTCGGGCGTCTGGACCGTCTCGTAGGCGATGCCGATGGTCTTGGACTGCAGCAGTGCGTCGGTCTGGGGGCGGTCAGCGGCCAGGTGCAGGTAGGTGAACAGGATCAGGTTCTCGCGCAGGTACTTGTACTCGGCCTCGATGGGCTCCTTGACCTTGATCACCATGTCGGCGATTGCCCAGGTCTGCTCCGCATCAGGCAGGATCGTGGCGCCCTGGGCCTCGAACTCCTCGTCGGTGATCGACGAGCCGAGGCCGGCACCCTTCTGGACATAGACCTCGTGGCCGTGCGTGACGAGTTCGTGCACGCCCACGGGGGTGATGCCGACGCGATACTCGCGGTTCTTGATCTCTGTAGGCACTGAAATCTTCATTGAGTTCAGCCTTTCTCGCTGGGATTGAGATGACTCGACGCTAACACCGAGGGGTCCTTCTGCCGTGGTGGGTGGCCTGTTGTGGGGGTGTCCGGACTGGTCCTTCGCCTCCAGAGCGCGTTTGGAACGTGCCAACTCTCCCGTGGGTCGCGCACGCGGCTTCCGAAGGGATGGTGGCGAAGTCCACAACTGGCGGTTGTCTAGGCCTTTCGCCTTCGCTGGTGAAGTCAGGGGGTGAGATTCCACACAGGTCCACGAAGGGTGCACGAAGAACCCGTGTTCCGCCACCTCCTGGCCGTGATTGCACATTCGTTCACAGCGTGTGGCACATCGTGCACTTCGGCGGAGATCAGGCGGCAGCCATCGCCTTTTGTCACAGGCGGTGCCTAGGCTCGTGGCATCGGCGCACTGGCGCCACACGGATCATGCGCGATGGCGCGCGGACCGCAGAGGGGAGATCTCGATGAGACGGATGCAGGCCGACGTGGTCGTCGTCGGCGGCGGCGCGACGGGGGCAGGAGTCGTGCGCGATGTCGCGATGCGCGGCTATTCCGCCGTGCTGGTGGACCGTGCCGACCTGGGTCAGGGAACCACCGGGCGCTACCACGGGCTGCTGCACTCCGGTGGCCGCTATGTGGTCTCCGATCCCCACTCGGCCACCGAGTGCGCCCGCGAGAACGCCATCGTCACCCGCATCCACGCCGATGCCGTCGAGGCCACCGGTGGCCTGTTCGTCGTCACCCCCGAGGACAGCGAGGAGTATGCCGACAAGTTCGGCCCCGCCGCCCTGGCCACCGGGGTGCCGTGCGAGGAGATCAGCATCGCAGAGGCGCTGCGTCGTGAACCGCGCCTCAACCCGGGCATCAAGCGCGCCTTCGCCGTTCAGGACGGCACCGTCGACGGCTGGCAGATGGTCTGGGGCGCCGCCCACAGCGCCATGGACCACGGCGCGAAGGTGCTCACCTACCACAGCGTCACCCGCATCGAGCGCGACGGCGACCAGGTCTCCGCGGTGTTGTGCACCGACATGAAGAGCCTCGACCAGGTGCGCATCGACTGCCGCTTCGTCATCAATGCCGGCGGCCCCTGGGCCGGGCAGATCGCCCACATGGCCGACTGTCCCGGCGTCGACGTGGTGCCGGGCCGCGGCATCATGATCGCGATGAACCATCGCCTGGTGAACCAGGTGGTCAACCGCTGCATCTACCCGGCCGACGGCGACATCCTGGTACCGGTCCACACCGTCTCGATCATCGGCACCACCGACGTGAAGGCGGACGATCCCGACAAGCTCGAGATCCCGCGCGACGAGGTGCAGCAGATGCTCGACTCGGGCGAGGCGCTGGTCCCCGGATTCCGCCAGGCGCGCGCGGTGCATGCCTGGAGCGGTGCCCGACCGCTGGTCAAGGACTCCCGCGTCAGCGCCACTGACACCCGCCACATGAGCCGCGGCATGAGCATCATCGACCACGAGGCCCGCGACGGGCTCAAGGGCCTGCTGACGATCAGCGGCGGCAAGCTGACCACCTACCGCCTGATGGCCAAGAACATCGTCGACGTCATGTGCGAGCAGCTGGGCGAGGATCGCCCCTGCACCACCGAGACCGAGGCGGTGCCGGGCAGCGAGAAGCAGAAGAACTACCACGTCACCCATCGGCTCGCCGAGCGCGAGGCCGACCGGCTGGAGGACCAGATCATCTGCGAGTGCGAGCTGGTCAGCCGCCGCCAGCTCACCGGGCTGATGGCCGAGCAGCCCGACGCCATCCTCGACGACCTGCGCCGCCAGCTGCGGCTGGGCATGGGCCCCTGCCAGGGTGGTTTCTGTTCCACCCGGGCCGCGGGGATCGCAGTCGAGGAAGGAGTCTCGAGCGTCGAGCGGGCCACCGAGCAGCTGCGTGACTTCCTGGGCAACCGCTGGGTGGGGCTGTGGCCGATCCTCTACGGCGACCAGGTGCGCCAGACCGCCCTCGACAACTGGATCGTCAAGGGCACCCTCGACGTGGAGCACCTGCCCGGCAGCGACGTGCAGCTGGTGCCGGGTGAGGGCGAGGGGCAGTTCGACGTGCCCAGCCACCAGGCTGCCCCCGAGGGCCGTTCCCAGACGGAACAGGCCTCGATGGCAGCGGGCGAGAAGCAAGGGGCGGCGGCCGAGGCGAGCAGCAACAGCTCGGACCCGGAGTTGGCCAGCCGGAGCGAGAACGAGGAGCAGAAGTGAGTGAGGTCATCGTCATCGGTGCCGGGCTGGCCGGTCTGACCGCCGCCCTGCGCCTTCGCCAGGAGAACCACAGCGTCACCCTGCTCACCAAGGGGATCGGTGGCCTGCAGCTGGGTCAGGGCACGCTCGACGTGCTCGGCTATGCCGGCCCGCGTCGGGTGGAGCGTCCGCTGGAGGAGATGGCGGCCTTCGTCGCCGAGCACCCCGAGCATCCCTATGCAGTACTGGGGCGCGGCCCCGTGGAGCGCGGCATTGACTGGCTGCGCACAGTGCTGGGCGAGGAGCAACTGGTGGGGGAGGCCGACACCAACCGGCTCTACCCGACCGCGGTCGGGGCAATACGTCCCACCGCCCTGGTACCGCCCTCGATGGCCGCTGGCGAGCTCGTCCTTGGCAAGAAGCTGCTGGTGGTGGGCGTGCGCGAGCTGAAGGACTTTCCGGCGGCCCTGGTGGCCGGGAACCTGGCTCGCACCCCGCTGGCTGGCGGATCCGTGGAGGCCCGCGCCGAGACCATCAGCTTCAAGGCCTTCGGGACCGGAGTCGACTTCTCGGCGCTGGCCATGGCGCGGGCGCTGGACGAGCCGGTTCGTCGCCGCGAGCTGGTGGCGGCGCTCAAGCCGCTGGTACGCGAGGGGGAGAGCGTGGGTCTTCCCGCGATCCTGGGCGCCAACGACGCCACCGCCTGGCGCGACATCGCCGAGCAGCTGGGGGCCCCGGTCTTCGAGATCCCGCTGCCGCCGCCGTCGGTGCCGGGCTGGCGCCAGAACGAGGCGCTGGTGCAGGCCGTGAAGGATGCCCGCGTCCGGCTGGTCAACGGCACCAGGGTGCTGCGCTCCCGCGTGCAGGACGGCCGGGTGAAGGGCGTCACCATCAAGGGCACTGGACGCGAGGTGGAGTACACCGCCGACCACTTCGTGTTGGCCACCGGTGGCTTCGAGTCGGGTGCGCTGGTGCTGGACAGCCACAATGAGCTGCACGAGTCGGTCTTCGGCCTACCGGTGCGCGGCGGGCGGATCGACGACCTGGTGCACGGTGACTACTGGGGCGCCGACCAGCCCCTGTTCGCCGCTGGCCTGGCCGTCGACGACCGGATGCGACCGCTGGATGCCGACGGCGCCGCGGTCCACCCCAACCTGCACGCCTGTGGCGGCATCCTCGCCGGGGCGCAGCGATGGAGCGAGAAATCGGGCGAGGGGATCGCCCTGGGCAGTGCGATGTGCGCTGCCGAGGCCGTCCTGGCCGATCTGGAGGAGAAGTGATGACTGAGGCGAACAAGCCGACCGACCGGGCCGTGGCGGGCCACGAGGCCGAGACGACGGAAGCGCGGGTGGAGGCCCTGGCGCCGGTGCAGCAGCGCGAGGCGGCCAAGCAGGCCATGAACCATGCCCTGGACGAGCTGACCCGAACCACCCTGGACCACTGCGTCAAGTGCACGATCTGCGAGACGGCCTGCCCGGTCGCCCGGGTGACGCCGCTGTTCAGCGGACCCAAGTTCGTCGGGCCGCAGGCCGAGCGCTTCCGCGACGGCGAGAGCGTCGACCACTCGCTGGACTACTGCTCCAGCTGTGGCATCTGCACCCTGTCGTGCCCGCAGGGGGTCAAGATCGCCGAGCTGAACTCGCAGGCGCGCGCGGTGATGAAGAAGGACAACATGCCGATCCGCGACCGGCTGATCACCCAGACCATGCTCGAGGGCGCGGTGATGAGCCCGCTGGCGCCGGTGGCCAATGCCGCGCTGGGCATGAAGCCGGTACGCACCGTGATCGAGAAGGTGGTGGGCGTCCACCGCGACGCCCCGATGCCCGAGGCCCACCGCGAGACCCTGCGCGCCTGGCTCAGGAAGCGCCCGGCCCGCACGACCCCTGCCACCAAGGGGCCGGTGGTCTTCTTCACCGGCTGCGCCGGCGGCTACTTCGAGACCGAGACCAGCAAGAAGTCGATCGAGGTGCTGGAGCACCTGGGCTACGAGGTGCTGGTGCCCAAGCAGGGGTGCTGCGGTCTGGCCGAGCAGTCCAACGGCCTGTTCGAGCAGGCGACCAAGAGCGTGCTGAAGCTGTGCCGCCAGCTGCAGTCCGCCGGCAAGGACCTGACGATCATCAGCGCCTCCGGCTCCTGCGTGGGCATGCTGAAGCACGAGGCGCACGAGATCATGGGCGTCGATGCCGAGGAGCTCAAGGACGTGGGTACCCGAAGCCGCGACATCAGCGAGTTCCTGCTGGAACTGGCCGATGCCGGTGAGCTGCCGCTGGACTTCCAGCCGATGGACATCGAGATCCCCTACCACCAGCCCTGCCAGGTGAAGAGCCAGGGCATGGGCATGCCCGCGCTGCACCTGCTGGAGCTGATCCCGGGCGTCACGGTGGCCGAGAGCGGCCAGCCCTGCTGTGGCATCGCCGGCACCTACGGCCTGAAGAAGGAGAAGTACGAGGTGGCGCAGGCCGTCGGCAAACCGGTCTTCGAGCACATGAAGAAGCATGACCACGGGGTGGGTGCCTGTGACACCGAGACATGCCGTTGGCAGATCCGCAAGGGCACAGGCATGAAGATCGTGCACCCCATCGAGATTCTGCACCACGCCTACGGGCTCTCGGATGACCTGCTGCCGGGAGCGGGCCCGAAGGACTGAGGCACCCTCACACAGGCCACGGCCCGGGCCGCGACGACACCGTCGTGCCCACATT
>NZ_JBHWOO010000198.1:0-5615 GCF_043424415.1 Luteococcus sp.
GGGCCTGGTCCAGCAGGGCGACGATCCGGTCGCGGGTGGCGCGGACCTGGTCGGCGGTCGCGCCGGCGGGCAGGCCCAGGTGGTCCAGCCCGGTGGGTCGGTGCTCGGGGTTGGTCATTCGGGGCTCCGTCGTCCGCCCCAGCCCTTTGTACAGTGAGCGCCAACGCAACAACCACGGTTCTTTCCGTGACAACTTCCCAGGCAGCGCGCGAACGACGGAGTCCCGAATGACCAACCCCGAGCATCGACCCACCGGGCTGGACCACCTGGGCCTGCCCGCCGGCGCGACCGCCGACCAGGTCCGCGCCACCCGCGACCGGATCGTCGCCCTGCTGGACCAGGCCCCCGCCGAGCTGCAGCCCTGGGCCCAGCGGCAGAAGGCGCTGGCCGAACGCTCCGCCCAGGCGGCCCTGACCGACACCGGAAGCCCGGAGCAGTCCGCACTGGCCGAGGACCTGCGCGAGCTGGGCCTCGACGACGACGCCGTGGCCCCCGCCACCGCGGCCGTGGCGGCACCCGCAGTGCAGAAGCCGTCGAGGAACCGCTCGCTGTTCAACTACCTCTCGCTGGCAGCCCTGGCCGCTGCGATCGTGATGGGCGTCTACCTGATGGGCGACAGGCCGCAGGAGGCCCAGCCGCAGGCCGCTGCCTCGTCCGCCCAGCCCGCCTCCACACCCAAGCCCGCCGACCCCAAGATGGTCGCGACCCTGGAGAAGAAGATCGCGGAGAACCCCAAGGACGTGCTCTCCATGCGCGCCCTGGGCCAGATCTACGACGGCTCCGGCGAGTACGACAAGGCCGCCCAGTGGCAGCAGCGGATCACCCAGGTCGATCCGAAGGACGTCGACGCCTGGCTCGCCCTGGGCGTGGCCCAGTTCAACGCCGCCAAGCTCGACGAGGCGGCCGTCAGCTGGAACAAGGCGGCCGCACTGGCACCCAAGCGTGCCGAGATCTACTACAACCTCGGCTTCCTGCACATGTCGCGGGGCGACATGGCCAAGGCCAACCAGGCCTGGCAGAAGGTCGTCGACATCGCCCCCGAGTCGCAGCTGGCCAAGACCGTCAAGTCCCACCTGTCCAATGTCTCGGCCACGCCGTCCGCCGCCACCACGCCGTCGGCCGCGGCCACGCCCTCGCGCTGACACCCACCGGGCACGACCATGGACAACCTCACGCTTCCGATCGCGCTGCTGGCGGGCATCATCAGCTTCGCCTCGCCGTGCTTCCTGCCGATCGTGCCCATCTACGTCGGCTACCTCGTGGGGTCCGACCCGTCGCAGCGCACTCATCGCGCAGCCCTGGTGCAGTCGCTGGCCTTCGTCCTGGGCTTCACGCTGGTCTTCACCGCCTTCTGGGCCTCCATCGGCCTGGTCGGCATGGTGCTGGGCGAGCACCAGGACCTGCTGCGCTGGGCCGGCGGCCTGGTGCTGGTGGTGATGGGCCTGCACGTCGCCGGGCTGGTGGAGATCCCCGTGCTGTCACGCGCCATGGGTGGCCCCCGCTCCGGCCGTGGCCCCGGCCAGGTCAGCCTGGGACGGTCGCTGCTGCTCGGGTTGGCCTTCGGCGCCGGCTGGACGCCGTGCATCGGCCCCGTCCTGGGCGGCATCATCGCCCTGGCCACGCAGACCAGCAGCGTCTGGCACGGCGCCGGCCTGCTGCTCACCTACTGCCTGGGCCTGGGCATCCCCTTCGTCGCAGTGGCACTGGGCGCCTCCTGGGTGGGGGAACGACTCGCCTGGTTCGTCCGCCACGCCACCATCGTCCAACTGGTCTCCGGAGCACTGCTGGTGCTCACCGGATTCCTGGTGGTCACCAACCAGTTCAGCAAGCTGTCCGGCTTCGGAGTATGAGGAACAGATGAGCACCGCAACACCATCCACCCGCCGCACGACAGGCGCCGACCCCGGGGGCGACATGGGCCTCGGCGAGATGCTGCGACGCATCTACGCCATCTTCTACAACAAGAAGATCGGCCTCTTCCTCATCTTCGCGATGACGGTGCTCTCCCTGGTCGGCGTCCTGTTCAGCCAGGTGACCGCCGAGCAGTTCGCCGACAAGGAGGTCTACGACAGCTTCCTCGACTCGGTGCGCGGCAAGTACCGCGGCTGGACCACACCGCTGAGCTTCATGGGCGTCTTCCACATGTTCAGCTCCTGGCCCTTCCGGCTGGTGACCATCGCCCTGGTGCTCAGCATCATCGGCTGCACCACGCACCGGCTGCCGTTGCTGTGGCGCAATGCCACAGCCCCGCACACCCACGTGCGCGAGGGCTTCTTCGACCACGCACGCACGCGCCACAGCGTCGAGCTGTCCACCGACCCGGAACAGGCCCTCGAAGCGGCCCGTGCCGGACTGGTCAAGCGCCGCTTCCGCGTCCTGACCGACGACCGCGGTGACGGGCTCAACCTGTATGCCGACCGCAACCGCTGGATGCCGCTGGGCACCGCCCTGGCCCATGCCGCCTTCGTGCTGATCCTGCTGGGCGTGCTGGTCACCAACAACACCGGCTTCCGCGACGACGAGTTCACCGTCCCGGTGGGCATGGGCCCCAAGCAGGTGGGCCATGACACCGGGCTGAGCGTGCAGGCCAAGAGCTTCACCGACTCCTACCACAACGACGGCAGCCCGATGGACTATGCCGCCGAGCTGGTGCTGTTCAAGGACGGCAAGCAGGTGCTCGAGCACACGGCCCGCGTCAACTCCCCCATGAAGTACGACGGCATCAAGTTCAACCAGGCCTACTTCGGTTTCGCCGCCGAGGTGGACATCGCCGACGCCCGGGGCAAGGCGATCCTCCACGACGCCGTCCCGCTGCAGTACTCCAATGCCGACGAGACGCAGAACTACGGCCGCGTCGAGTTGCCCGCCCAGGGCCTGCAGGTCTACGTGATCGCCCCCGCCTCCGGCCAGGTCGACGCCCGCATCGGCCCCGGACAGGTGCAGGTGGAGGTCTACAAGGCCGACTCCAACGAGCCCGTCGCGCAGCAGGTGGTGAGCCAGGGCCAGCCCGCCGAGGTGGGGGGGCTCAAGGTCACCTTCGAGCGCGAACGCCAGTTCACCGGCCTGATGGTCTCGCAGGACCATGGCGCGCCATTGGTGTGGACCGGCTCGCTGCTGCTGGTGCTCGGCACCATCTGCACGATGTTCTTCAAGCACCAGCGCGTCTGGCTGAGGATCCACCCCACCGCCTCGGGAAGCCAGGTGCGCATGGCCTCGCCCGACAAGCACGACACCATCTTCGAACGCACCATGAAGACCTTCGTCGAATCCCTCGGCGAACCCGCCAACCGCCAGAGTTCCGAGCCGGCACCCGGTTCCGAGCAGACCCTGACCACCTCCGGGAGCACCCATGCTTGAGATCTCCAAGTACTGCCTCGTGGCAGCCACCATCCTGGTGGCGCTCGCCTCGATCGCCTTCGTCGCCGGCCTGACCACCAGCCGTCGCAGCCCCGCCCTCGCGGCGGCCGGGGGCGGCACCGTCGACGCCGCGCCCGCCACCTCCACCACCCATGGCGTTGCCTGGTATGCCAGCCAGCTGACCCTGGTGGCGATGATCCTGATGACGATCTCGCTGATCACCCGGGCCATGGTCACCAAGCACGCCCCCTTCGCCAACCAGTACGAGTTCGCCTGTGCCTTCGGCTGGGGGATGCTGCTGTTCTACGTCTACTTCGAACGTCGCCACCACGCCCGCGCCCTGGGCATCGCCCTGCTGCCGATGGCACTGGCCGTGCTCGTCTACGCCGCCACCCGCGACGACATCACCCGCCCGCTGATGCCGGCCCTGCAGAACCCCTTCATGCTGACCGTGCACGTCTTCCTGGCCGTGCTCGGCTACGGTGCCGGCGGCGTCGCCTCGGCCGCCGCCATCCTCTACCTGCTCAAGCCGAAGGTGCGCTGGAGCGCCCTGCCCAGCCGGGAGCGCCTCGACGAGCTGGGCTACCGCGCCGTCGTCTTCAGCTTCCCGCTGCTGACCATGATGAACATCCAGGGCGCCATCTGGGCCAACACCGCCTGGGGCCGCTACTGGAGCTGGGACCCGAAGGAGACCGCGGCCCTGGTGACCTGGCTGGTCTACGGCGCCTACCTGCACGCGCGGGTGACCCGCGGCTGGCAGGGCAACCGTTCGGCCTGGCTGCTGATCCTGGGCTTCGCCTCGATCGTGTTCACCTTCCTGGGCAACCACTTCTTCGGTGGCCTGCACTCCTACGCCTGATCCGTCGTCGACACCCGAGGTGAATGACATGAGCACCGCCAGCCCCGAGCCGGGACGTCCCGGGCAGCAGAGCGAGGCGCCGTCGAAGGACTGGCGCGAGGGCCTGCGCTCCAGCCGCTTCGGCAGCATGGCCGTCCTGCTGGTCACGCTGGCCCTGGTGATGGTGGGTGCCTGGGCGATCAACCGCCCGGACGCCCCGGCCGAGGGTGGTGGGGAGGCCGGACTGGCCAATGGCGCCACCGCGGTGACGCTGGAGGGTGACCAGTCCGGCTCGGCGCCCGAGATCGGGCAGCCGGCACCGCGCTTCACCGCCACGACGCTGGACGGGCAGAAGATCTCGCTGTCGGAGTTGAAGGGCCACCCGGTGTGGATCAACTTCGGCGCCACCTGGTGCACCGCCTGCCGCGCGGAGGCCCCCGACATCGAACAGGCCTGGAAGCGCAGCAAGCCCAAGGGCACCATGGTCGTCTCGATCTTCATCAACGAGGACCAGGCCACCGTGCGCGGCTACCAGCAGCGACTGGGGCTGACCGTCCCGATGGTCAGTGATCCGGACACCCTGATCGCCTCGCGCTACCGCTCGATCGGCATCCCGTCCCACTTCTTCATCGACGCCGACGGGATCCTGCGCGCCAGTCACGTCGGTGCCCTGACCTCCGAGAAGATGGACGAGAACCTCAAGGCCATCGGCGGCTGATCCCGCCCGGCCCGAACGCCACAGGACCCCGCACCCGTGATGGGCGCGGGGTCCTGCCATTTGCCCGACTCCCGCACTGGGGGACGGGAGTGCGGGGCCGGCCTGGAAGGGCTCCTCCTTGGTGCCGAAGCAGTGATGCACCAGGGCCGGGTCCACCTCGGCGGCACGGCCGATGGCACGGATCGAGGTCTTGTCGTAACCGCGCGCTGCGAGCAGGTGCCGGGCTGCGGCCAGGATCTCCTCGCGGATCTCGGTGCGGCCGGGCTGGGCGGCAGGTGTGGGGCGCGCCCGCAAGGTCGCGTCCTGGCCGACTCAGGAGGCGTCGGGACGCAGCACCCGGATGCCGCCGCGGCGGTCCTCCACCAGCGTCCCGGGCACCTCGGCACAGGCGGCCCAGCACAGCCACATGTCGCCCACGCCGCCCGACAGGTGCAGGGCGAAGGGGATCACCCACCACGACGGGGCGGGCCCCATGACCATCAGCAGGAGCAGCAGGACGTTGACGAGCACGTTGGGCAGGGCGGCGATGACGATGTACTGCCATCGGGTGAACAGGTGGCCCTCGTTGGTGGTGTAGACGTAGGGCAGCCCGGGCGACATGACACCGGCACCGAATCGGGGCCGGGCCCCCAGGGCCAGCATCCCCAGCCCGTGCAGGAACTCGTGCAGCAGCAGCGTGGCCACGCTCATCACCGCCGTGGC
>NZ_JBHWOO010000199.1:0-8297 GCF_043424415.1 Luteococcus sp.
CGGGCGTGCAGCATGTCGAGCCCGTGCAGGTGGAGGCGGTCGACTCAACCGGTGCCGGGGATGCCTTCATCGGCTGCTTCGCCCACGGCCTGGTCGCCGGGCTGGAGCCGCTGGAGGCCTTGCGGCGCGCCAATGCCTATGCCGCCGACTCCGTCACCCGGCGCGGCACCCAGACCTCGTATGCGGCCGCGGGGAGTTCGAATTCTGAGGGATTCCCTGTCTGACAAGGCTAGGCGCCGACCCGGCGCACGATCTCCTCGGCCACCTCAGCGGCGCACTCCTTCGACAGCCAATGGCTGGCATCGAGCTCGACGAAGCGGTAGTCGGCGGTGACGTGGTTGGCGGTCTCCTCGGCGGCGTCGCGGCCCAGGGCGACGGGAGCACTCGGAGGCCATTTCTATGGCTGAAAGCATAAGAATGGCTGAAGGTGAGCGTTGCTCAGCTCTGGCTGGACGGCTCCCTCGATAGCTTCGAGATCCCCTCCCCTGAAGCATTCGGAGCACAATGGCCACCCCCGTCGACACAACCAGGATGACCCCCTTCGAGCTGGAGCAGTGGCTCGAGATCCAGAAGTGGTCGAAGCCCACCGAGCGCGTCACCAGAGCTCTGCCATCCAGAGTGCAAGGGCTCATTGATCGAGGCAGCGACCTGGCCTCGACGGCCAGAACACGAGCTCAGGAAGTCCCGGGTGCAGATTTGGTGGCAAGGACCTTCGCTGACTCACTTGGGGCCTTGGTCGACACCTTGACGAAGGCATCGGACGCCTCGGTGCGACGCGAATCCGTGATCAAGGTCTTCGTGAAGCGTGGCCATGAGGTAAAAGAACTCGAGGACATCCGTGACCTTGATCTACGCGCCGTGATGAAGGTGATGCCCCGTCTAGATCTGGCTTATGTCGGGGCCGCTACGGCTGAGGGTGCCGCGGCCGGATTCGTGATGTCGGGTGGGGCGGTCGCCGCTGCAGGTGGCGCCGTTGCGGGGGGAGTGGGCGCGCTCCCTGGTGCCAGCACTTTGGTCGCAACGATGGCTGCCGACGCTGCCGCCGTCTTGGGAGCTTCGTCCCGCGTCGTGGCGCACACCGCTGCCTACTACGGCTATGACACGTCTTTGCCCAACGAGCAACTCTTCGCGTCGGCCGTTCTGGGCACAGCCATGACCAACGGCGATGGGGCCAGCAAGCAGGCAGCGTGCCTGGCCGTCAACAGACTGATGGGTGACCTCGCTCGCCGCAAGACATGGGAGCAGCTGAACAAGAACGTCGTCACCCAACTCGTCCGAGCGGTCTACAAGACATTGGGACTGCGACTCACGCAGAGAAAGCTTGCCCAAGCGGTGCCGGTGGTAGGAGTGCTCGCGGGGGCCGGGATGAATGCACGGATCCTGGGCCGAGTCGCGGACACCGCCGAGCACCTCTATCGCCAGCGATTCCTCCAAGAAAAGTACGGCGTTGCATCCAGCGATGACGTTGCCGATGTCACTGATGACGAGCGCCTCATGGTCCAAGTTGAACAGGACCTCGCAGAGGTCCTGGACGGCCAGCTGCTGCGGGACGAAACGTGATCCTCACCGTCCGCCAGATGGTGCATGTGGCGATGGAACAGGCACAAGATCAAAGGAGATGAGCGGTGCCGAATGTGCGGGCCGTTGAGCACTACAACGCCTGGAATGCAGCGATTGCCGAGGTGCTCTTCCCTGTCAGGGAGGACGAAGTACCAGTCTATCTGGATCTCGAAGCCGGTGAACTGGAGGGGCTGGCAGAAGCGGTCGGAGTGCCGGTGGCCGAGGTGGAGACTCGCCTGTTCCGGGCTGTTGCAGAGACCTTGGATTGCACAGGATCCAGGCGGGAGACCTTTCGCTACCACCGTTACCGGCTTCAACGGTTCCACGAGACCCGCCGGCAGCAGGGAAACGCCGAGGACCCTCCATACCTGGCTCTGCTGGCTGTATTCAGCCTCGCCGCCGAGGAGATGGCGCAAGACGAAGAGTTCTGCGCTGCCAACTACTACGGCCGCCTCGGAAAGATTCTGGGAATCGATGACGGCGATCGGGTGCGAGAAGGCTATGTCAGCATCGCTGCCGACTGCTGGAAAGACCTGAATACGTGGCTGAGCTCGCTCGACGGCGCAAGGGGCGAACCCACGGCTTTCCCGCTGCGGCACGCACACGTCGGCTACGCGTTGTCCCAGGCATTGGTTCGCAAGATCGACAGGGAGCGGTTGCGCTCCTTCTTCGTCAGTCGGCACCTGGCACCAGGCGCTCTCGTCACTGGTGGAGGGCTGGTGGATCTTCTCGATGAGTGGATCTCAAGTCAGGACTGCCGAGCAACCGACTCCTTGAAGAGACTGTGGCAGCAACCAGCGACCAGGGATCGGATTGCTGAGATCACGGCCACAGAACTCGCCAACTGGGATGGACGTGTTGCGGATGCACGAGTCGTCACTGATGGCGGCGATCTAGGTGAACGGATCATTCTGCGCGCCGGGTGGCGCACCTTCCCCACCCGGAAGCTGGATGTCTCCGCCATCGTCTACGCCTTCCATCCGCACGAGGCCAGGGACGCCACGATCGCGACGGAGGGGGCAGCGGCGACCGTGCCCCTCATCCCCGACGGTTTGGGCGCATTGCGACTAGGTGACCATGGGCAGTTGGGGAGCGAGAATCTGATCACCGGTCTCCTTGAGGTGAAGGACTCTTTGACTCACACCGTCGTGAGGCGTAGGCCACGTCGGCTGGTCGTGCTGCGCAAGGACGAGCTGGGCAACGGCTTCAAGGAGGTGGACCAGGCGATGCTGAGCGACGACCACCTGTTGTTGGCCCACGTCGATCTGGTAGCGCGCTTGCAGTCCTTCCTGGAACAAGTGGCTCGTCCTGGATGGGAGGTGCTGGAGGAGGGCATCAAGGGACTCCCTGATGGGTGGGTTCCTCGTGCGAGGCGTCCAAATCATGAGTTTCCCTCCGCCCACGCTGCTGCCTGCCCAGAAGGTTGATGACTTGGCGAGGCTCGTTCCGCCGACATCCACACAGCTGGTGTTGGCTGGAGGCCTTGCGCTCCCGGGACGTTCTCGGAATCGATGGCACGTGGAAGAAGCACCCGAGGTGCGGGTGGTGAGTGACGTGGGGGGCGGCTTCCGAGTGGAGCTGGAAGATCTGAAGCTGCCCGGTGACAACCGACTCCTGGAGACTTGGAGCGACGACGGTGCCGGGGTGCTCACGATCCCCATGGCGGAGCAGAATCTGGAAGCAGGACGCTATCGCATCGTGGTGCTCGACGGGGAACACAATGTGATGACCTCTCGAGCCATGACGCTTGGCTCGGGTGACTTTGTTGATGAATCCCAGTGGGAACGCGTCACCCCCGTGGGACACGTCCCCGACGAGCCGCTCGCTGCCGTGCTCGCTGATGAAGGGCCACGTCCGGATGGGGATCTCGTCTACGGTGCCCGAGCGCTGGGGCAGGGCGGGGATCTATTGCCATTCGCCCTTTCTCCAAAGCCGTGGTGGGGCGGAGCCGACCGTTCGTCGCAATCCGTAGGAGTGTTCAAGGCGCCGGAGCCGGACCGGCAGTCGTGCATCTACACAGGCGCACATCGCCAGCAGATCGACGCGGTGCCTCTTGATTCTCGCAATCGTCCCTTGTCGAAATGGACGGTCGGTCGATGTACGGGATGTGGATTGGAACGCCGCTATCCCACCAAGTTGCCCAAGAACCGGGGGACGGCTGCTCGACGGGAGACGCGCATCAACGATGTCACGGTGTTGCCGCCTGTGGCCGTGGCCGATGCCCAACCTTGGGACCTGATCTGGGACGCATTGGGTGCCGTGGGCGGGGGTAGTTGGGGGAGTCTGGAGCGGCTTGCCTTCCGCATCGAACCGACAGCTCTTCAAGTGAACCTCTTCGCTCGAACCCTCCAGACTCTGGGGCACATTGATCTCCAGCTTGATCCAATGACCATGCGCCCACAGCGGTGGGAAATCAGACCGTCAACCCTCACGAGGTGTCAGGACGGTTGGTATCTGGCGGGATACTGGCCGCCAACGTTGACTGATGCGGTTTTGGAGGCCGCCGAGTCAGTCGGGGCCGTCACGGAGCAGGTCCAGCAGAAGGGCGCGCCCTCACGGTGGCTCATTCACGCTCTGGAAGAGAGTGCGCTGCGGTCCGCTGTGGACAGTATCGGGGACGCCGTCGAATGGAGCGACGGATGGCGTGATCTGGCTCCTCTCCTGCCCCCGCTGTCGACAGTGGTTCGAGGGCTTCGCAGGGCCCGATTGCCGCTTACCGAGAATCGGCAGATTCGACGGTGGGACGTGAACAGGACCACATGGGTTCGGATGAAGTCCATGGAAGGGCCGGGCGCCTACCGGGTGTCCCGCTTCACGACCGAGGACTACATACGAACTGAACAAGACGTCAAGGACGGCACCGTCGCAATCTCCGATGTCTACCTCAGCAAGCACATCGGGGCCTGGATCGAGGGAGCGCCGCCCTATCTTGCCCACGATCCACGGCGGGGCACTCTGACGGTACCCCTGGGGGGTGACCTGCCAGGACTCTATGGGCGGGCTGTCGTGATGGCGTCGGGTCTTGCGCCCAACGTCGTGGAACGCCGACGTCTGCTGCAGTACCACGCCGTGCCGGCAGAGCTGGCCCAGCACATCGCCCACCTCTTCACCACATAGGACTGACATGGCCACACCACTCTCCGTCGTGCGGGACGTGCAGGATGCGCTGATCCGTTACATCGACACGGCCTTCTGGATCAAGGATCCAGGGATCCGTGACGAGCGTCGAGAACTGCTCACCCGGGAAGGTGTCCTCCTGCGGGAACCACTGCTGGAACCGGTGCTGCCCTATGACGGCACTGTGCCGGCCCTGGACGCCTGTGTCGAAGCGAGCCTGCTGCCGAGCGAGGCGCATCTGCTGATCGATGCCCTGTTCCGGTGTGATGACCCTTCGGTCTTCAAGCTGCGCAGTCACCAGGCTGAATCCTTGGCGATGGCCCTGGCTGGAGGTCATCCATGGAATCCGGTCGTGACCGCGGGTACAGGTTCTGGCAAGACAGAGGCCTTCCTGTTGCCGGTACTTGCGCGGCTGCTGATGGAGTCGCGCTCCTGGACCCAAGCGTCCGACAGCACGCAGCCTTGGTGGACCGGCAACAGATGGGAACCGAGCCGTCGGGAGTCCCGGCCGGCGGCGATGAGGACGATGGTGCTCTATCCCATGAATGCCCTTGTCGAGGACCAAGTGGCGCGCCTTCGTCGAGCGCTGCGCCGCATCCGCGCAGCCGGTGGTCCCACCATCTGGTTCGGACGCTACACATCCGCCACCCACGGGGGGACGAAGAATCCTGTTGAGGCGCGGAATCGGGCGCATGTTGCACAAGTGGCCCAGGAGATCCGCGCGATGCAGTCGGAATTCGACCGGCTCGGGACGCTGTCCGAAGCAGATCTGGCCCAGTTCCCGGATCCTCGGGTCGGCGAGATGGTGACACGCTGGGACATGTGGGCCACTCCGCCCGACATCATGGTGACGAATTATTCGATGCTCAACGTGATGCTGATGCGCCAGCTGGAACAGCCAATCTTCGAGAAGACACGTCGGTGGCTCGAGTCTGATCCAGGACATGTCTTCACCTTGGTCGTAGATGAACTCCACCTCTATCGGGGCACTCAAGGCGCTGAAGTCGGAATGATTCTGCGCAATCTCATCAATCGGCTCGGGCTGTCGGCGGATTCCTCGCAGTTGAGGATCATCGGGACAAGTGCGTCGATGGACGAATCCGGCGGTCAGTTCCTCGAACGCTTCTTCGGTGTCCCAAGGAGCACCTTTGACATCATCGGAGGACAACCTCGGGAACTCCGGCCAGACGGGTCAGCAGACGAACAACCCGTTGATCTGGCTCTGGCGTTGGCCTGCCGCGACGATGAGGGGCAGTACCGCGCCGCGCGTCTCAGCACGGTTCGCGATCGCCTGGGTTGGACCGATGAGCGGATGGTGGAGGCGCTCACTTCGCTCGAGACGCCCCGAGTTGGACAGATTCCGTTCAGAACCCACATTTTTGCCCGGGGAATTCGCGGTCTCTGGGCGTGCAGCAATCCGGAGTGCAGCGAGATACTGCATCCTCGCCTAGAATCGGGCATTGGTCGGCTCTACACCCTGCCTCGAGAGTTCTGTGAATGCGGCAGTCGAGTGCTTGCCCTTTTGGTCTGTCGTGTCTGTGGCGACTGTAGTTTCGCCGGTTACCGCATAGGTTCGTTTGATGGCGGTCACTACGTGGGTGCCACAGTGAGGTTTTCTCACCAGGCTCCTCGCATGTGAGTAGCGATCACGAGGGCTGAGCGGACGATGGCGGTGATTCGCCAGGGGTCGAGGGTGACCTTCTGGAGGGCCTTGAAGCGTTTGAGGATGGCGTTGGCTCGTTCGGCTGGGGCGCGGAGTTGGGGTGATGAGTCGGTTGCGGGCGACGGTGTCGGGTGCCAGGCCGTGGCCCTTGATGGGGTGGAGGATGCCGATTCCTGCGCCTTGGTAGCCCTTGTCGGTGAGTGTCTTCAGGCCCTTGGGCTGCGGCTGGGTAGAGCGCGGGGAGGACGTGTTGTCGGGCGGCGGTGAGGTCGTGGGTCGCGCCCGGGGATACCGGGGAGGTCCAGATCGGGAAACCTGTGTGGTCGGTGAGGACCTGGGTGTTGCCGCCGTGGCGGTGGTGTTTTCCCGAGTACCACGCATCGGTGGTTTTCCCTTTATCGGTAGGGATGTGGACGGCGTTGGTAGCGATCAGGGTGCCGTCGAGGCAGACGAACGCCGCGCCGTGGGCATGTTGTTCGTCGAGGACCTCGTGCAGGTCGGGTGCCTGGTCGGCGACCACGTCGAGAGCTTCGTGGAGGTAGCGGTAGCAGGTGGCCTGGGACAGGCCGTGGTCGCGTGCCAGGCGGTGGATCGCGGTGGCGTCGAGCATCCAGCGACAGAACATGACCGCTTGGGTCCAGCAGGACTTGGCGCGCTGCCATGGGCGCCGGCCATGTCGGCGTCGGTGGGCCGACAGCCACTCGGAGATGCGCCGCACGATGGTGTCGGGAAGGTCAAGAGTGGCACGATAAGACAGCATGCGGGCTCGGTTCTGATACGGGGACGGTGTCTTGGCAGAAACCGATCCTGCACCACCCGACCCGCATGCACCCACCCGAGTCGGCCATCACCCCTTGCCAGAGCATCACTGCCGATGCTCTACAGGCAGCCCTGGCGAGAAAACCTCAGTGCTGAACCGTCTCTTGTGCCCGAGCTGGCCGTAGCTGACTGCACTGTGTCTGTCCGGTTCTGGCGTGACCTGCTGGGCTTCGAGGTGCTCTACGACAGACCCGAGGAGGGCTTCGCCTACCTCGCCCTAGGTGACGCCCACCTGATACTCGACCAAGCCGACATCGGCAGGACGTGGCGAACGGCGCCCTTCGATCCGCCCTTGGGGCGCGGGATCAACTTCCAGATCTCGGTGCCCGATGTTGCCGTGCAACTCAGGCAACTCAGCGAGGTGGGCTGGCCACTGTTCATGGAGCCGGAGGAGAAGTGGTACCGCATTAGCCCGAGCGAGGAGGCCGGGGTTCGCCAGTTCCTCGTGCAGGACCCCGACGGCTACCTAGTGCGACTCCAGATGTCCTTGGGGCACCGAACGTTGGAGCAGTAACCCAACGCGGCAGAGGAGTGAGCTGCTAACAGCGCTCAGGCCGTCTCGGGAGACAACTCGGCTGCGGGTAGCGGGTAGGTCCACCGGGCCGTGAGATCGACGGGTTCGGCTCCAGGGTCGAGGTCGCCGGCGAGGGGGCTGACGATGACCTCATGGCGGTTGAGTTCCTTGATGCCGACGCGCATGTTTCGACCGTCGCGGGTGAGTTCGTAGGTCTGGGCGAGCAGCGTGAGGCCGATGGACTCGAGGGTGTGCTCGGCGTCAACGAGGTCGCCAGCCGGTCCGGCCGGTCGGTGCAACAGGTCGAAGGGGACGAAGTCTCCGTCGTCGGTCATGGCGATGTATCCGACGAGCTCATTGTCGCTCACTCGCACATGGTCGAAGACAGCATCGGATGTCAGGTCCAAGGGTAACGACGAGGTCATGAGCACGACGTTACGGGACTGCGAGCGTGCTGGTCCTTCCATTTCGACCAAACCCTCAATTCGGCATGAGAGCAATGTCACGCACTTCGACGCGTCGTGAGAACTGTCCCTACTGACTCAAGGCGCCTTCGGCGCGGGCGGGTCGCCCGGGCCGGGCCCCGCGCCCGGGGCCCCGCGCTTCGGTCGCTTCGCTCCACGG
>NZ_JBHWOO010000200.1:0-4383 GCF_043424415.1 Luteococcus sp.
TGCCCGTCGCCGTGGCGACGAGCGAGCCCAGGGTGCCGCCGAGGCCGAGCTGGCCGGTGGCCTGGGGATGGTGCGCGGTGCTGCCGGCGTGAACCGCCAGGAGTACGGGCGCGCCTGAGCCTCAGACCAGGGGCAGGCAGACCTCGGTGACCAGTTCGGCGGGCGAGACCTGGTCCGGGGTGGTCAGGTAGAGGTTGAAGGCCTTGTCTCGAGGCAGGTCGCCACTGCGTGGCCGCAGCCCCTCGGCCTGCACCACGTCCGTGATCCGGTCGTGGGCGTGGCTGATCCGGTCGTAGGGGCCGTGGACGGTGGCGACCAGGCAGTCCCGCTCGGGCAGTTCCAGCACCTGGAGGGGCCCCTCGACCGTGGTGCCGGCCTCGACCGGCAGGAAGACCGACAGGTCCACGTCGCGCTCGGTGTACTCCTGGTCGTGCTCGATGACGCCGCAGGGACCGACCGGACGGACTTGCTGGTCTTCGACCTGGGGCGTCATCTGCTGCCACAGCTGGCCTTCGTCGGCATAGGTCGGGACGGTGCCGCGCAGCGTGACGACGGTCATGGCGGGAATGGTGCTGCGTTCGACAGTGATGGGCATGGTGTCTCCTTCGAGCAGGTGGTTGATGAGGGTGAGCCGTCCTCGGGCGGCGGCAAGCTCCCGGGTGAGCGCGTCGCGCTGCAGTGCCAGCGCACTGGTCCAGGCGGGGGTCTTGCGGGCGGCGAGCAGGGCGCTGATGGCGGAGACGTTGAAGCCCACGTCGCGCAGGGTGCGGATGTCGGTGGCATCAGGCAGCTGGTCGGGGGAGTAGTGGCGGTATCCCGTCCACGGGTCGACGGCAGCGGGCACCAGGACACCGGTGGCGTCGTAGTGGCGCAGCATGCGCACCGACAGGCGGGTCAGTCGGCTGAACTCGCCGATGGAGAACAGTTCAGGGGTCTCGGCCATGGTCCAAGGCTGCTCCCTGACACCGTGTGAGGGTCAAGGGCTGCGGTTTGGAGCCCAGTGCCCGGAGCTGCTGGAAACGCGCTCCAGACGGCACACGACACGTTCAAATTCCATCCGTGGCCGTGTCGACTGCATTTTCAGCGCCCAATCGCTGCCGTCAGGCCCGAACTGCCGTGCCCCAGCCCTGCAGATCCTCCCCGGTGGGGACCATCAGCAGCGACCACCACAGCTCCAGGGCGTCGAACCAGGCGCGCTCGAGGTCATCGAGGACGGTGACCTCCTGGTAGCCGGCGACGAAGGTGTCCCGGACCTCCGGCGTGACCGGCGCCCACTGGCGGAACCGGGTTCCCAGCATCACCGCGGAACGGGCCAGCTCGGCCACCGGATGGTCTTGGCGGACCTCCTCGAGGTCGAGCACGTCACTGATCCGGTCCTGGTGCACCAGGACATTGGCGGCGCGGAAGTCCCCCGTGCACCAGCTGCTGGCATCGCCTCGGCGCATCCTCGGGAAGGATTTGGCGGAGCCGTGTGACTGCGGCCGCGGGAGCCTGGGGCGGGGGCGCTCCCAACCAGTTGCGGACCGTCGCCGCCAGTCCCGGGTCGGGTCCAGCGACCGAGGGCAGCGGGGGAGCATCCAGCAGCGCGGCGTGCAGCCCGGCCAGCACCCGCCCCGCCTCGCGCACCTGGTCGGGCGAGTCGCAGTCCAGGAGGTCTCCCTGCACCACCTGCTGCAGGTTCATCGAGACCCCGTCGAAGTCCACCTGCAGCCAGCCGTCGTGGCTCGGGATCGGCGCGGAGACCGGATGTCCGCCTTCCGCAAGCCACTGGGTCACGGCACTGGCATCGTGCAGCCGGGCGAAACGTGCCGGGTCCACCGACCACTTGGCGATCCGGGGGCCCGCGGTCGTGGTGAGCCAGGCGAGTGCGTTGTGGTCGGAGATGACCATCCGGGTGCAGTCGGTGGCCTCCACGCCCCAGTGCTCCTCCACCGAGCGGGCCAGCCATCGGGTGGCCTGGCCGGCGTCGAGGAAGCCGAAGCGCTCCTGGAGCACCTGGTGCGGATCGTCGTCCGCCCACAGCATCTCGATGCTCGTCATGCCCCCATCCCAACAGATTCCGGGTGTGGCGATCCACGCATCAGAGGACCGAGGTGCGCTGCAATTGCGCTCCAGGCGGCACACGACACGTTCAAATTCCATCCGTGGCCGTGTGGACCGCGTTTTCAGTGGCGCGGCCCGGCATCACTGCCCTCCCAGACGTACAGTCGGCCACGCACGAGCAGGCATCACCGGAAGGAGCTGGCCATGGAGGGCAAGGCACTGCAGGAGGTGGCGGCCCACCGGGCCCAGAAGTTGCCTGCCTGGGAACTGACCCATCCCTTCGGGGAGGACTGGGATGTCTTCAAGGTGCGGGGCAAGGTCTTCATGCTGCTGACCGCGCTTGCCGACGAGCCGCTCGTGGTGCTCAAGACGGAACCCGAGGAGTCGGAGGCGCTACGCGCCGTGTACCCGGACGTGACGCCCGGCTACCACATGAACAAGAGGCACTGGATCACCCTGCACCCCGGCGGCCGGCTCGATGCCGAGCAGGTCGAGGAACTGGTCACCGGCTCCTACCTGCTCGTGGTCGGCGGACTCCCACGCGCCCAGCAGCCGGTCGATCACGAGACCTTCGGTGCGGCCCTGTGAACTCCGCCTGACCCCAGGAGCACCCGGACAGGGCAGGTCAGGGACCCAGCAGGGCAGTGCCAACCACCCACCAGAAGGGCAGGGCGGCGAGCCCGGCACAGACGGCCAGGGCCGCCCAGACGGTGCGACCCGAGCGCGGCACAGCCTTCTCTGCGAAGGTCAAGGCTCCACCCAGCACCCCGATGGCGATGGGCATCAGCGCCCACCACTCGCTGACCACCTGCGGGTTGACGCCGAAGGCCCAGTCGAGCAGGGCGCCCCCGGGCAGCCAGACCAGGGCGAGGACGATCGTGGCCAGGGCAACCCGGCTCACACCCCGCTCGGCACGCCAGGGCTCGGTGGGTGCGGGGTCGGGATGGGAGGACTGGTCAACGTCGATCATCGGGTCCACCTCGGCTTTCACATGGCTGCGGGGCCGCACAGGACGGCCGGATGGTGCTCAGGCCAGTCCCTGGGGCCTGCTCACGGGACGAGGCCCCGCCGTGCCGGACAGGTCTTGGTCCCAGAGCGTACCGGAGACGCGCCAATGGCCATCTGGAGGCTTCCGGTTGTCCCCAGAACACGGTTCTTCCGGCTCCTGGAGATGCTCAATAGCGTGGATCGCGGGACGACCTGGTCGCCCACACCCCACCCCTTGGAAGAGCACCATGAAGCATCTCACCGGCGGCCTTGCCGCACTCGTCCTGATCGCATCCGCAGTCCCTGGCGTCGCGATGGCCGCGCCCACCGACACCACCGGACCGGCCGGTGGCACCGGCCTCGACCTGGCCCAGAGCCGCGCCCACTACACGCCCGGCGACCACGACTACTGGACCCAGCCCAACCAATCGCACCGCGCCAATGCCGCCAAGCACCGCCTGTCGGGCTACCAGGCCCTTCCCCTGCGGGGCGAGGCCGCAAAGCAGGCCATCAAGCGCGCGATCTCGGCCAGCAGCCCGGTGCCGATCGGCATGCAGATCCGCCAGAGCTTCAACGACGTCTCCCCGCAGAATCCTGGTACCGCGCGGCTGGCGGCGTCACCGGAGGCCACGAGACGACCATCATCGGCTACGACGCCCAGGGTGTCACCGTGGCGAACTCCTGGGGCCAGAATTGGGGCAACGGCGGGTTCTACAAGATGCTCTGGGACTTCGTGAACTGGGCAGACCTGACCGAGATGCACGCGATGGGTGCCGTCGTCGGTGGCAAGCCCCTGCCCAGCCCCGACCAGACGCCCCAGCCCTCTCCGGCGCCCACCCCGGCCCCGAAGCCCGAACCCACCCCGAAGCCCGAGCCGGCTCCCAAGCCTGGCAGGAATGCCGTGACCAATGGCGGCTTCGAGGACGGCCAGGCTCCCTGGCAGGGCAACCAGAACCGGGTCAACACCAACCAGGCCCAGCCCGCCCGCACGGGCAAGGGCAAGCTCTGGCTCGGTGGCGTGGGTCGCGCCAACAAGACCTACATGGGCCAGAAGGTGACAGTGCCCGCCAATGGCACCCTCACCTTCTGGGTGCACGTCGACACCGACGAGACCGAGGGCAGGGCCTTCGACACCGCCCGGGGGGACCTGGTCGACGACAACGGTGCCGGCCCTGTGCTGGTCCGCCTGTCCAACCTGGACGCCAAGGATGGCTACCAGAAGAGGACTGTCGACCTGTCGAAGTTCGCCGGACGCAACATGTGGCTGCGCTTCGCGGCCTTCGAGGACGGCAACACTCGCAGCGGCTTCGTCTTCGATGACGTCTCGATCGCCTGATCCACGACGAACAGAGA
>NZ_JBHWOO010000201.1:0-3756 GCF_043424415.1 Luteococcus sp.
AGGGCCCCGACCCGGCACAGGTGCAGGCTGCCATGGTGCGGGCACGCGCCGTGATCGACCTGGCGCGACAGCTCACCGAGGAACTGGAGGCCATGGGGGAGCTGTCGCTGCTCAGCGAGGTGGAACTGCCCCTGCAAGGGGTACTGGCCCGGATGGAGCGCGACGGGATCGCCGTCGACGTGGAGCACCTCGAACAGCTGCGAGCCGACTTCGACGCGAAGGTGGTCGCCGCCGAGAATGCCGCCTACGAGGTGATCGGCAAGAAGATCAACCTCGGTTCGCCCAAGCAGCTGCAAGGGGTTCTCTTCGACGAGCTGGACATGCCCAGGACGCGCAAGACCAAGAGCGGCTGGACCACCGATGCCGACGCGCTGGAGGGGCTCTACGCCAAGACGCAGCACCCCTTCCTGGAGCACCTGCTGGCCCACCGCGACGCGATCCGCCTGCGCCAGACCGTCGACGGCTTGCTCAAGAGCGTCGGTGACGACGGGCGTATCCACACCACCTACATGCAGACGATCGCGGCCACCGGCCGGCTCAGCTCCACCGAACCGAACCTGCAGAACATTCCGATCCGCACCGAGGCGGGACGCCGCATCAGGGAGGCCTTCGTGGTCGGTGAGGGCTACCAGAGCCTGATGACGGCCGACTACTCCCAGATCGAGATGCGGATCATGGCCCACGTCTCGGCCGACAAGGGGCTCATCGACGCCTTCCGCAGCGGCGAGGACTTCCACTCCGCCATGGCCTCGAAGGTCTTCGAGACCACTCCCGATGCGGTCACCACCACGGAGCGGGCCCGGATCAAGGCGATGAACTACGGGCTGGCCTATGGCCTGAGTGCCTTCGGGCTGTCCAAGCAGCTCACCATCCCGGTGGCCGAGGCGAAGGAGCTGATGGAGGGCTACTTCGAGCGCTTCGGCGGGGTGCGGGACTATCTGGCCGGTGTGGTCGACGAGGCCCGTCGCACCGGCTACACCGCCACCCTGCTGGGTCGTCGCCGGCCCCTGCCCGACCTGAACTCCACCAACCGCCAACGCCGCGAGATGGCCGAGCGGATGGCGCTCAATGCCCCCATCCAGGGCTCGGCCGCCGACATGATCAAGGTCGCCATGCTCCAGGTGGAGAAGGCGCTCGACGAGTCCGGCCTGGCCAGCCGGGTGCTGCTCCAGGTGCACGACGAACTGGTCCTGGAGGTGGCCCCGGGCGAGGCCGAGCAGGTCGAGGCCGTGGTGCGAGACAGGATGGGCAGCGCGATGGCACTCGACGTCCCGCTCGACGTGAGTGTGGGCACCGGTCGCAGCTGGCACGAGGCCGCGCACTGACCGGGCGCCCACACGGCTCCGGCGACCCGATCGGCCCGGGGCGCCAAGGGCTTCCGGTTCAGGCGGTGATCGGCTCGGCGTAGTAGATGATGCGGGAGTCCCAGTGCTCGCGTCGCGCGTCGAAGTCCCAGCAGGTGACGATCGCGAGCTGGTGCCTGCCCTTGGCGTCGTAGAGGACCGTGGAGTCCGGGTCGTAGTCCTTGACGGCGATCTTGGTGCTGGTGGTGTAGCGGTAGCACAGGGTGCGTCCGCTGGCGTCCGAGATGCGGATCACGTCGCCGGGGCGAAGCCCATCCTTGCTGGCGTGCATGGCATTGCCCAGGGCACCGCCGTTGCGGAAGGTGTGCGCGGTGAGCACCACCTTGCCCGTCACGTCGCCGGGGCGGGGGCCGAGGTTGTACCAGCCGATGGAATTGGGCTGGGAGAAGGGCGGGGTGGCCACGCTGCCGTCCTTGGCCACCCCGAGGCTCAGCACCGGGGTGTCACGCACCAGGTCACCCACGGTGGCCCGGGTGGGCGTCATCCTGGAGAAGTCCGTGGAACAACCGGCCGGTGGGGCGGGGGATGCCGCGCCACTCGGCTGGGGCGACGCGGAGGTCTGGCCAGTCGGCTGGCCTGCCCCCATGGACGACCCGCCGGAGGCACTGGAGCCTGCCGAGGCGGAGCCCGAAGCCGCGCCCGCGCTGGGTGAAGTGGTGCTGGGTGGTGTCGTGTTGGGGGCGGGATCAGCCGTGGTCGACTGCTGGCGCCCGGTCAGCACCCACCAGGTGGCGAGCAGCGCCAGTGCGGTCACGCCCGCGATCACTGCGACGATCCGGCGTGCTCTGCTCATTCGTGGGTCCTCCTCGGGTGCGCGGGGACGGACGAGCCCCCGGGGGTCCGACAGTACCCGGGGTCCCGGTTGCCGGTGCCAGTACCCGGTTGACCCTTCAGGAGGGCGAAAGATAGACTCGGCAGTGCGCTGTGGTCTGCGCATCCTCGGACGGAGCAGGCTGTGCTCGTCGTGTCATGTCAATCGCCGGACCTGTTGGTCCGGCCCGATCCTGGCTCGTCGAAGGGCCACGGAGCACCACACGACACACACATCCACTACGGAGTCCTACTACATGACCTCCAGCACTGAGGCCGCACCTCAGGTCGCCATTGACGACCTCGGCTCGCCCGAAGCCTTCCTGGCAGCGATCGACGCCACCATCAAGTACTTCAATGACGGTGACATCGTCACCGGTACCGTCGTCAAGGTCGACCGTGACGAGGTTCTCCTCGACATCGGTTACAAGACCGAAGGCGTCATCCCCTCCAAGGAACTCTCCATCAAGCACGACGTCGACCCCTTCGAGGTCGTCAGCGTCGGCGATGAGATCGAGGCCCTGGTCCAGACCAAGGAGGACAAGGAAGGCCGCCTGATCCTGTCCAAGAAGCGCGCCCAGTACGAGCGCGCCTGGGGCACCATCGAGCAGATCAAGGAAGACGAGGGCGTCGTTACCGGCCACGTCATCGAGGTGGTCAAGGGCGGCCTCATCGTCGACATCGGCCTGCGCGGCTTCCTCCCCGCCTCCCTCGTGGAGATGCGCCGCGTGCGCGACCGGCTGCCCTACGTGGGCCAGGAGATCGAGGCGAAGATCATCGAGCTCGACAAGAACCGCAACAATGTGGTGCTGTCCCGCCGCGCCTACCTGGAGGAGACCCAGTCCGCGGTCCGCTCCGACTTCCTGCAGACCCTGCAGAAGTCCCAGGTGCGCGAGGGTGTCGTGTCCTCCATCGTCAACTTCGGTGCCTTCGTGGACCTGGGTGGCGTCGACGGCCTGGTGCACGTCTCCGAGCTGTCCTGGAAGCACATCGATCACCCCTCCGAGGTCGTCGAGGTCGGTCAGAAGGTCTCCGTCGAGGTCCTCTACGTGGACATGGACCGCGAGCGCGTCTCCCTGTCGCTGAAGGCGACCCAGGAGGACCCGTGGCAGCTGTTCGCCCGCACCCACGCCATCGGCGAGGTCGTGCCCGGCAAGGTCACCAAGCTGGTTCCCTTCGGTGCGTTCGTGCGCGTCGAGGACGGCATCGAGGGCCTGGTGCACATCTCCGAGCTCTCGGGCAAGCACGTCGAGCTCGCCGAGCAGGTCGTCTCGGTCGGTGAAGAGGTCTTCATCAAGATCATCGACATCGACCTCGAGCGTCGCCGCATCTCGCTGTCGCTGAAGCAGGCCAACGAGGGCGTGGACGTCGCTGCCGACGACTTCGATCCGTCGCTGTACGGCATGACCGCGAGCTACGACGATCAGGGCAACTACATCTACCCCGAGGGCTTCGACCCGGAGACCAACGACTGGAAGCCGGGCTTCGAGGAGCAGCGCGCTGCCTGGGAGTCGCAGTACGCCGAGGCACAGCGTCGCTGGGAGCTGCACAAGCAGCAGGTCGTCGACGCCGAGTCGAGTAT
>NZ_JBHWOO010000202.1:0-11077 GCF_043424415.1 Luteococcus sp.
CCGTGGTGCTCTGCCGACATGCGCTCGCCTCACATGCGCTCGACCAGGCTCATCAGGATCCCCTGCCCGAAGTACAGGACGAACAGCGCCGAGACCGCCCACAGCAGCGGGTGAACCTGGCGCGCCTTGCCGCGGATGAGCTTCACCAGGCAGTAGACGATGAAGCCGGCACCGATGCCGGTGGTGATGGAGTAGCTGAAGGGCATCAGGACGATGGTGAGGAAGGCCGGGATGCCGTCCTCCACGTCGTCCCAGTCGACGTGGGCCACCTGACTCATCATCAGGTAACCGACGAAGGCCAGCACGGGTGCTGCCGCCTCCGACGGGATCATGTCCACCAGCGGCGCCAGGAAGATCGCGGCCAGGAAGGCCACGCCCGTCACCACCGAGGCCAGACCGGTGCGGGCGCCCTCGCCGACGCCCGCCGAGGACTCCACGAAGGAGGTGTTGGAGCTGACGCCGCCCAGGCCACCGGCCATCGCCGCCAGCGAGTCGACCATCAGGATCTCCTGCAGGTGCTCGGGATTGCCCTTCTCGTTGAGCAGGTCACCCTCCTGGCCGATCGCCACCACGGTGCCGACGGTGTCGAAGAAGTCGGCCAGCAGCAGGCTGAAGACCAGCAGCAGCAGGCCCAGGAAGACCTTCACGTCGAAGTGGCCGTTGGGCATGAAGGCACCCACCATGTCGACCTTGCCGACGGTGCCCAGGCTCGGATTGGTGAACTCCGAGGCGCTGGGCAGCGAGGGCACGTTGAGCGCCCAGCCGGTGGGATTCTTCGAGCCGTCCGGCAGGAAGGTGGGCCCGACCTTGGCGACGGCCTCGACGACGATGGCCAGCACCGAGGCGACCAGGATCGAGATCAGCATGGCACCCGGCACACGACGGGTGTGCAGCACCACCAGCAGCAGGAAGCCGATGATGCACACCGCGATCGGCCAGCCCATCAGCGAGCCGTTGATGCCCAGCTCGACCGGCGGCGAACCGGCGGGCTTGCGCACCACACCGGAGTTCAACAGGCCCACGAAGGTGATGAACATGCCGATGCCGACGCTGATCGCGGTGCGCATCGCCGGTGGCACGGCCCGGAAGACCGCCGTGCGCACCCCGGTGAGCACCAGCAGCGTGATCAGGATTCCCTCCCAGACCACCAGGCCCATCGCCTGCGGCCAGGTCATGGTCGGGGCGATCGTGTAGGCCAGCATCGCGTTGAGGCCCAGGCCGGCGGCGATGGCCAGCGGGTAGCGGCCCCACACGCCCATCAGGATGGTCATGATGCCGGCCACCAGGGCAGTACCGGCGGCCACCATCATCTTGCTGTCGTCGACCGCGGCCCAGTCCACCTGGGTGCGGGCCGCGTCGAGGTACTTCGGGGCGCCGGAGAGCAGGTTGCCGTTGCGGTCGGTCTCCGAACCGATGATCAGCGGGTTCAGGGCGATGATGTAGGCCATCGTGAAGAAGGTCACCAGGCCACCGCGCACCTCGCGCGCGACGCTCGAGCCGCGACGGGTGATGCCGAACCAGCGGTCGAGGCCGCTGGTCGGGGTGGGTGTGGTGCCGGGCGGGGCGGCGTGGGAGGCCCCTTCAGTGGTGCTGGACATGGGGTCAAGCCTATGGCTCCACGACCGCGCGTCGTTCCACCGTCCGGCCTGGGCAGGACGCACCGCGCCCCTGCTGAACGGGAGGCTTCAGCAGGGGCGCGGTGCGGGTCTGCTCAGTCGAACAGGTTGTTGTCGATGCTGATGGTGTCGAAGACGGGCGGCTGCAGCTCGATGCCCCGCTCCTCGGCGACGACGTCGGAGTGGCCGCCGCAGCCGTGGTCGACCGAGACGACGGTGGCGTCGAAGGGTGAGAACTCGTTGGTGCAGGCCCCGAAGAGGCTGCCCAGCCCGCCCTGCAGGCGCACGAAGTAGCCGCAGCTGACGCAGCTGGCCGGGGCCAGGCGGCTGGACTGGTTGTCGGATCCCGACTCGCCCTCGTTCCACCGCTCGGCGGCGACGGCGCGCCCGTACTGCGACAGCACGCGCTCGCGCCCCAGGCCCAACTCGTTCACGACGGCGCGAGTGGCGGACCACTCGGCCGGGTCGGCATCGGCGGCGTACTCGCCACCGGTGAAGCCCGGCTCCAGCCGCGGATCATTGTCGGGGGTGGGCAGCAGCGTGCCGGGGGTGACGTCGCCGGCCTGGATCCGCTCGCTCCACGGAACCCAGCGGGGCGCCAACAGGGCGTCGGGGCCGGGCAGCAGAACCACCTCGTTGACGGTGGCCACCCGGGCGCGCGAGGCGCGCACCATCGTGACCGCCCAGTGCCAGCCCGCGTAGCCGGGGTGGGGGCACTCGAACAGGTGGGTGACCACGCGCTCGCCCTCGGCGACCGCACCGATGTGCTCGCCCACGCCGAAGTCGGCTGCACGTTCGACGGCCGCCTCGCGTGCCTGGTCGACGGCGGCCGCCGTCACTGCATCGGGCTTGGGGGCCCTGGTCCTGGTGGTTGCCATCACAGCTCCAGTTCGTCTGCGACCTTGCGCAGCATCAGCGCGATCTGTCGGGCCTGGCGCGCCTCGGGGTGGCGTCCGCGGCGGTAGCCATTGCCGATGCCGTCGAGCAGCTTGATCAGGTCCTCGGTGATGACCGCCATCTGCTCGGGCTTCTTGCGGGCCGCCTTGGACAGCGACGGCGGGGCCTCCAGCAGCCGCACGCCCAGGGCCTGCTCTCCGCGTCGTCCCTCGACGATGCCGAACTCGACCTTCTGGCCTGCCTTGAGCGAGGTGACGCCCTCGGGAAGCACATTGGCGCGCACGTAGACGTCTCCGCCGTCCTCCTTGGACAGGAAGCCAAAACCCTTCTCTGCGTCGTAGAAACGCACCTTGCCGATGGGCACTTCATCCTCGCTTGGTCGATGTCGGCCGTGCCGGGGGGCACGGTTCGGCCAAGTCTATCCGTCCGGCCGAGCGCACTCCACCGTCCACTGCTCCGGCACCTCCCCGGCAGCCTGCGAGCCGGCACCTAGACTGGTGGGCATGGCTGACTGGACCGATGGGGCGCAGTATGCGCCCGTGGAGCGACCCGAGGCCTTCGTCACGCCCCGCACCGACTCGCTGGAGGGCCGCAGCCGTCCGCCCCACCCCGCCGACGGGCGCCCGGCGCAGCAGCCGGATGCCTTCGAGGCGCCGCAGACCGTCGCACTGGCCGAACTCGCCCCCTCGCAGGGACCGCGGCGCGACCCCGCCGAAGCCTTCACCACCTCGTCCAGCGGTGCGGGCGCCTGGGGCTCAGCACATGCCTGGAATCCGATGATGCCGTTGGGCCCCGTGGCCGAGGAGTCCGGCACGGAGCTCGCGCCCGACTTCCCGCCCCCCGCCGGCCTGCCGACGGTGCCCGTCGCCGCCCCTGGCCAGCAACCACCCCTGCCCGCACCTGCAGCAGTTCCCGCCGCCTCGCTGGCCCAGCTGCCGCCGCCCACCGGCGCTCCGGTGCCGCTGCCGCCGCCGGCGAGCGCCACCACGCCCCAGCCTCCGGCAGCCCCGCAGCCCGTCCAGCCGGATCCCCTCTCCCAGGCCCCCGCACCCGTGCCTCACGCACCCCAGGCACCCGCACCCCAGGCACCCGTGCGCCGGGGCCCCTTCGACCCGGCACCGCCCGGCTACCAGCCGGGCCAGGAGTCGCAGGTCCAGACCGACCAGCAGTGGCAGCCGAGCACGGGGCAGGGGCCGGCGCAGCGTCCCCAGGCCCCCGTGCCAGACCGGATCACGCTGCCCTACGTGGTCCAGCAGGTCGGCTGGCTGATGCTGGCCGTGCTGGCCTTCGGCGCCGTCGTGCCCACCTTCAGCTGGATCCTGCTGCTGGTCGCCTCGATCCTGGCCAACCGTGCCCGCGCCGGGGTGCTGCTGATGCGCCAGACCTACTCGGCCGTCATCTGGGGCCTGCTGGCGATGTGGGTGGTCACCACCTTCACCGGCAACTCCTTCGGCGCGCTGGACTCCTGGGCCAGGGTGGCCTGTGGGTTGATGATCCCCTTCAGCCTGCTGGCCGGATGGGACGACCTGCGTCGCCGGGCAGGCCGGTGAGCACCCCCCGTTCGGTCGCCGAGGTCATCAGGGGGCTCGACGCCGAGGGCCTGACCTCGCTGGTGCAGCTGCGACCCGACCTCGCCGTGCCCCGTCCCCAGAGCCTCGACGAGCTCATCGAACGCGCCACCGGGCAGGCCTCCACCCACCTGGCCCTGGAGGCCCTCGACTCCTGGCAGCGTCGCGTCGCCCTCGCCCTGGCGGCCGCACCGGATGCGGTCAGCACCCGTCGGCTGGCCGCGATGATGGCCGTCGAACGCGGGCCCGTCGAGCATGCCCTGCAGGCCCTGCGCCGCCGCGCCCTGGCCTGGGGCAGCGAGCGCAGCTGGCACCTGACCCATGCCGCCCGTGCCTGGTTCGGGGCCTGGCCGGCCGGCCTGGCGGCCAGCTCCACCATGCCCATGGACGATGCCGACATCGACACCGCGCTGGCCGCCGTCGGGGAATCCGGACGCGCCGTGCTGGAACGTCTCACCTGGGAGAACCCCACCGGACGGGTGGCCCAGGCCGACCGTCGCGGCCGAGCCGACTCCACCCGCCCGGTCGACCAGCTGCTGCACCACAAGCTGGTCCGCCCCCTCGACCAGGACACGATCGTCCTGCCCCGCGAGGTATCACTGCGGCTGCGCGGCGGGCGACTGTTCGCCGACGAGGCCAGCCCCGTCGTTCCGCCGTGGCCGGCCCCGGAGTCCTCGTCGGTGGCCGACCGCGCCGGTCTGGGCAGCGCCTTCGAGTTGGTCAGCAGCACCGAGGTGGTCATCGAGACCCTGGGACGGATGCAGCCGCGGCCGCTGGCCACCGGCGCGCTGGCCAAGCGTGACCTCAACGTCCTGGCCAGGGACGGCGGCGGCACCCGACGCACCCTCTTCCTGCTGCTGGTCGCCGAGCGCGCCGGGCTCATCGCCAGCACCGCCGGCGCCTGGCTGCCCACACACCACTTCGACCAGTGGCTGGAGACCGACGGCTGGAGCCGCTGGACAGCCCTGCGCCAGGCCTGGCTGGCCCTCGACCAGCTCGTCGACCTCGCCGCCCCGGCACTGGCCCCCGGCAACACCATCGCCTGGGCCAGGGCCCTGCGGCGGCTGGCTGCACAGCAGCTGCAGTCGGCGGCGCCGGGCACCCCCGTCACCGCCGAACGCCTGGCCGAGCGGCTGCTGTGGCTGCGCCCCGGCTGGAGCAGGATCGACCTCGACGCCCACTGCCAGGACCTGACCGAGGAATTCGGCTGGCTCGGCCTGACAGCGCTGGGACGCCGCACGCTGCTGGTGGATGCCGATGACGACCCCGGCTTCCCGCAACCCGTCACCGACTTCCTGCTCCAGGGCGACCTGACCGCCGTCACCCCCGCGCCGCTGCAGGCCGACGTCGCCCGTGCCATGGGGCTGCTGGCCGAACGCGAGTCCAGCGGCGGCGCCGGCGTGCACCGCTTCACCGCCGCCAGCATCCGACGCGGCCTGGATGCGGGCTGGACCGCCGACGAGATCCGCAGCTGGATCCGGGAGCACTCCAGCACCGGCGTGCCGCAGTCGCTCGACTACCTCGTCGACGACATCGCCCGCAAGCACGGGCAGGTGCAGGTGGCCGCCGTGGGCAGCGTGCTCACCGTCGACGACCCGGTCCTGGTCGATGCCGTCCTTGGCCATGCCGACGCCCCCGTGCTGGGACTGCGCAAGCTGGCCCCCACCGTGCTGGCGGCCGCCGCCGAGCCGGAGGAGCTGGTCAGTTTCCTGCGCCACATGGGGCTGGCGCCCGTGGCGCAGGACGCGACCGGTGCCCGCTTCACCACGCCCGCTCCCCGCCGGGCCAAGGGCAGCGGGCCGGTACGGGTGCCCGAGACCGCCAGCGTTGACGCCCGCGGCGTGGTTGACGAGCTGCTGGCCCGCGACGAGGGCCACAAGCACCAGATCGCCTCGGGCAACCTGGTGCAGACCCTGCGCGAGTCCATCGGCCGCCCCGGCTGGTGGGTGCTGGACTACGTCGCCGACGACGGCAGCCCCCGCAGCGCCGAGGTGCGCGTGCTGGCCCTGGCCAGCGGCACGGCGCGGCTGATGAAGAAGGCCGAGGGCCCCTTCACCCTGCCGGTGAGCCGGATGGTCGGGGTGCGCCCGGCCTGACCCGCCACGCCACACGTCCGGGCACATCTGGCGGCGGGAATGCAGCGGGCCCGGCCACCTTGTGGTGACCGGGCCCAACAACTGCAGGAGCGGGATCGCTCAGGCATTGCCCCCGAAGAGGCTGGTGACCGAGCCATCCTCGAAGACCTCGTGGATGGCCTTGGCGATCAGCGGGGCGATCGACAGCGTGGTCACCTTCTTCATGTCCCAGCAGTTCTCGGGCAGGGGCAGGGTGTTGGTGACGATGATCTCGCTGAAGGAGCTGTTCTCCAGGCGGTCGCGGGCCGGTCCCGAGAAGACCGGGTGGGTGGTGGCCGCGATGACCTGCTTGGCGCCGTGCTCCATCAGGGCCTCGGCGGCCTGGCAGATGGTGCCGGCGGTGTCGATCATGTCGTCGACCAGCAGGCAGACCTTGCCCTCCACCTGGCCGACCACCTCGTGCACCTTCACCTGGTTGGCGACGTTCACGTCGTGGCGCTTGTGGATGATGGCCAGCGGGCAACCCAGCCGGTCGGTCCACATGTCGGCCAGTCGCACGCGCCCGGCATCGGGCGAGACGACGACCATCTCGGAGGTGTCGTACTTCTCGGTGACGTAGTCAGCAAGCACGGGCAGCGCCCACAGGTGGTCGACGGGGCCGTCGAAGAAGCCCTGGATCTGGGCAGCGTGCAGGTCGACGCTCATCAGGCGGTCGGCGCCGGCGGCCTTGTACAGGTCGGCCATCAGGCGGGCGCTGATGGGCTCACGACCCAGGTGCTTCTTGTCCTGGCGGGCGTAGGGGTAGAAGGGGCTGACCACGGTGATCCGCTTGGCCGAGGCCCGCTTGAGGGCGTCGATCATGATCAGCTGCTCCATCATCCACTGGTTCACCGGGGCGCAGTGGCTCTGGATGACGAAGGCGTCAGCGCCGCGCACCGACTCCTCGAAGCGCACATAGGTCTCGGAGTTGGCGTAGTCGATGGCGCGCGTCGGCACCAGCTCGACCCCCATCAGGGCGGCGATCTCGTCCGCGAGGCCGGGGTGCGCCCGCCCCGAGAAGAGCATCAGGTGCTTGTCATTGGGGCGCTTGACACCACTCACTTGTAGTCCTCCGGCTTGACCTTGGCCATCTTCTCCCGGGACGCGGACACGTCCGGGTGGATCTCGTGGTTGCCGCGGCTGGCAGCCTTGGCGGCCTTCGAGGCGGGGCGACGCTTCGTGACCCATCCCTCGCTGACGTGCTGGCGACCGCGGGCGACGGCCATGCTGCCGGCCGGGACGTCCTCGACGACGGCCGATCCGGCGGCCACGAAGGCACCGTCGGCCACGTCGACCGGGGCCACCAGGACCGAGTTGGAGCCAATGAAGACCCCGTCGCCCAGATGGGTGACCGACTTGTTGGTGCCGTCGTAGTTGGCGAAGATCGTGCCGGCGCCGACGTTGACGTCCTCACCGATGCGGACGTCGCCGCAGTAGGTCAGATGGGGCACCTTGGAGCCGTCGCCGATCTGGGCGTTCTTGGTCTCGACGAAGGCGCCGATCTTGCCCTTGGCGCCCAGCTCGGTGCCGGGGCGCAGGAAGCTGAAGGGGCCCACCGTGGCGCCGGGGCCGATGACGCTGAAGGAACCGTGGGTGCGCACCACCTCGGCGCCCTCCCCCACCTCGACGCTGGTCAGCGTGGTGTCGGGACCGATGACCGCCCCGGTGGCGATGCTGGTGGCGCCCTCCAGGTGGGTGCCGGCCAGGATGGTCACGTCCTGGGCGATGTCGACGTCGTGCTGGATCCACGTGGTGGCGGGGTCCTGGATGGTGACGCCATTGCGCATCCACTTGTCGATGATGCGACGGTTCATCTCGCCGTTCATCCGGGCCAGCTGGACGCGATCGTTGACGCCCTCGGTCTGCCACAGGTCGTCGATCATGTGCGCGCCGACCCGCTCGCTGTTGGCGCGGGCGGTGCTGATCACATCGGTGAGGTAGAGCTCGCCCTGCGCGTTGTCGGTCTTGAGGTGCTTGAGACCCTCGTAGAGGGTCTGGGCATTGAAGATGTAGATGCCGGAGTTGATCTCGGTGACGGCCGCCTCCTCGGCGGTGGCGTCCTTCTGCTCGACGATCCGGGCGATCTGGTCGCCCCGGCCCGACCCTGGAGAGGACGCGTCGACGTCGCGGATGATGCGTCCGTAGCCGAAGGGCTCGGGCACCTCGGCGGTCAGCACGGTGATGTGGTTGTCCTGGGCGCGGTGCTCGCGCACCAGCTGCACCAGGGTCTCGCCGGTGAGCATCGGCACGTCGCCGTAGGTCACCAGCACCTCTCCGGTGAGCTCGCCCAGACCCTGCAGGCCGCACTGGACGGCGTGTCCAGTGCCCTTCTGCTCGTCCTGGACCGCGGTGGTCACGCCGGGGGCGATCTCGGCCAGGTGCTCCAGCACCTGCTCGCGCTTGTGGCCGACGACCACCACCAGGTGCTCGGGCTCGACCTCCTCGGCGGCGTTGACGGCATAGCTCAGCATGGAGCGTCCGGCCACCTCGTGCAGGAGCTTGGAGGTGTTCGACTTCATCCGCGTCCCACCACCTGCGGCGAGGACCACCACTGCGGAGACCCGTGCGGTCTCGTCCTTGTCCTGCATGCTCACCTGGACTCCTTTGCCTTCGCGAACCTGATGTCCGCTCCCCGGGCAGGAGTCGAACCTGCGTCGCTTGTCCTGATTCAAAGTCAGGCGGGCCCTACCGACAGACCAACCGGGGATCGCCCCGCGCATGGCAGGGCACCTTGATCTTACGCACCTCACACCGGACGACGCACTTCCTCGACGCGCGCGTCCCCGCCCGCAGTACCGGCCCGCTCCGCGCGGGACCGCTTCGTCCAGCACCAGAAGCACCCCCGCGGGGGTATGGGACGATGGGTCCATGCCCAGCCTGCCGGACCCCGCCGACGAGAACCGCGCCGAGAGCAGCCCCCGCTCCTCCCGGCCCACGGCGGGACGTGGTGGACGCGCCCGCCGCGGGCGGATCCGGATGACCAGCTCCGAGCGTCGTGAACAGCTGGTGGAGGTGGCGCGCACCCTGTTCGCCCAGAAGGGTTTCGAGGGCACCAGCGTCGAGGAGATCGCCGCCAGCGCCCAGGTGAGCAAGCCGGTGGTCTACGAGCACTTCGGCGGCAAGGAGGGCCTCTACGCGGTGGTGGTCGACCGCGAGGTGCAGCGCCTGCACGACGCGATCCGCACCGCCCTGACCACGCCGGGGGCCTCCAGCCGGCAGCTGATCGAGTACGGCGCGCTGGCCCTGATGGACTACCTGGACGAGAATCCCGACGGCTTCCGGATCCTCTCGCGCGACTCCTCGGTGGTCTCGAGCCAGGGCTCCTTCGCCAGCATCCTGTCCGACATCGTGGGACGCGTGGAGGACCTGCTGGCCGCGCCCCTGGCCCGGCACGGCTTCGACGTCGACTTCGCCGGTCTCTACGCGCAGGCGCTGGTGGGCCTGGTGGCCCTGGCCGGGCAGAGCTGGCTGGACACCCGCCAGCCGTCCAAGGAGGTGGTGGCCGCCCACCTGGTGAACCTGGCCTGGAATGGCATGGCCAACCTCGTGCCGCAGCCACACCTCGAGGTGCGCAGCATGCCCCAGGAGTGACCGCCGTGGCTGGAGCCCGCGGTTTTGTCGGTCGCCTCCGCTAGTCTGGAAAGGACGGTTGGCACGGCTGCCAGCCAGTATCGACGACAAGACACGTCCGACGATTCGAGGGGATCACCAAGCCCATGGCGAAGATCATCTACACCCACACCGACGAGGCTCCGCTGCTCGCAACCTTCTCCTTCCTGCCGGTCGTGCAGGCCTACCTGAGCACCGCCGGCGTCGAGGTCGAGACCCGCGACATCTCGCTGGCCGGCCGCATCGCCGCTGCCTTCGGGCACCAGAGCGACGACCTGGCCGAGCTCGGTGAGCTGGCCAAGAGCCCCGAGGCCAACATCATCAAGTTGCCGAACATCTCAGCCTCCATGCCGCAGCTGAAGGCGGCCATCGCCGAACTGCAGGCCCAGGGCGTCGACCTGCCCGACTACGACAGCGCCTCGGCCGAGGACAAGGCCAAGTACGACGCCATCAAGGGCTCGGCCGTGAACCCGGTGCTGCGCGAGGGCAACTCCGACCGTCGCGCCCCGTTGGCGGTCAAGAACTTCGCCCGCAAGCACCCCCACTCGATGGGCGCCTGGAGTGCCGACTCGAAGACCGCCGTGGCCACCATGGATGCCGACGACTTCCGCCACAACGAGCAGTCGGTCGTGCTGCCCGAGGCCGACGTGCTCACCATCCAGCTTGTCGGCGCCGACGGCAGCACCACCGTGCTGAAGGAGAAGCTGCCGGTGCTCAAGGGCGAGATCGTCGACGCCACCGTGCTGCGCGCCGCCGCCCTGGACGCCTTCCTGGCCGAGCAGGTCAAGCGCGCCAAGGACGAGGGCGTGCTCTTCTCCACCCACCTCAAGGCCACCATGATGAAGGTCTCCGACCCGATCATCTTCGGCCACGTCGTCAAGGCCTTCTTCCCGCAGACCTTCGAGAAGTTCGGCAGCGACCTCGACGCGGCCGGCCTGAGCGCCAACAACGGCCTGGGCGGCATCTTCGCCGGGCTGGACAAGCTGGCCAATGGCGAACAGATCAAGAAGAGCTTCGATGCCGAGCTGGCCGACGGCCCCGCCCTGGCGATGGTGAACTCCGACAAGGGCATCACCAACCTGCACGTGCCCAGCGACGTGATCGTCGACGCCTCGATGCCGGCGATGATCCGCACCTCGGGCCAGATGTGGAATGCCGAGGGCGAGCAGCAGGACACCCTCGCGGTGATCCCCGACAGCTCCTATGCCGGCATCTACCAGGTCGTCATCGACGACTGCAAGGCCAACGGCGCCTACGACCCCACCACCATGGG